>JAKOSX010000190.1 GCA_029776595.1 Bacillota bacterium
AATTGACCGCCGTCGGCCGTTTGTCCGGATCCTTCTCCCGAAACCGCAGGCATTGCCGGTTGCGAAAAAACAGGGGTTAAATGCAATTCAGCCATTCATTCACCTCCTTCCTTTTTCTTTTATCGGAAAGATCGGCTGGTTAGATTAGAGATTTGTTTCGATTTGCCAAAAATAAAAACAAAAAAGGCGGGAAATCCCGCCTAATTGAGAATCGTAAAATCATCGTCACGGTTTAAGACGTTTTTCCGTCAATGCGACCACATAATCGGAGGACATGTTTTCCATAATTTTCGTGGCCTGCGAAGGACGAATCTCTTTTAAAATCGCCAAGGATGTCTCTACCGGCAATTTTTCGATGACCGCCGCCGCTTTGGCCGGTTTCATCCCGCCGATTAATTCCAGATACTTCTTGATTTCAACCTCTTTTCCCGCACCATTTTTCGGATTATTTGAAGATTTTCCGGAAGCCTCCTCCCTCAGGCGCTGCTTCTCCCATTGGAGTTTTTGGGTTTCGAAATCTTCCCTCTCCTCAGCTAACTTGGCTTCCGCCTTCTTCAGCAGATTTTCCCTGGCACGAAGTTCACTTTCCATATTCTGCAACATCTGGCTGCGTTTCTTCCCCAACTCAACCTCTTTAACCACATTTTCCAGGCCCGGCAATATACTGACCGTTTCCAGAGCCAACCGGTTCACCTCAAGCAATCCAAAGACATCGCAGAGCCAAATACCTAAAACAACGAGAACAACCAGAACGATCGGTAAGCAAAAACCCAAAAAAAACCGGCCCACTCTACAGACCTCCTTATATACTCATCCTTTGCCAGTAACGCCAATCATGGCTCATGATTTACATTTCCCGTCTCCGCCTGCCGGTTGAAACGGGAGGTCCCCAGCTCGTCCAAAAAGTCGATCTCCGCGTGTAACTCCGCATTCCGGTATTCCCGGTATGCTTTTTCTTTCAATTTATCCACGATCTTCTTATCTTTCGACGCTTCAATCAACCGTTCCCGGGCGTCTGCCACGTTGGCCTCGCAGGTTTGCAGACGGGATTCCTCCAGCGTCAACATTCCCTTCAACCAGGCAGTATAACGTTCATAATGAATCATGGATGCCAAATCCAGACTGCCGGACACCCGCTCCCTATAGGAATCCAAGACTTCATCCTGCTGGGCCCGGCGGTATTCCACCTGACGTCGGGCTTCATCCCTCATATACTGCGCCTGGCGCAATTCCTGCTGCCGCTGTTCTTCGATGCGGGTCCGCAATTTTAAAACGGTATCAAGCTTAAACTGAAACTTTTTCATCTTTTAAGCGCACCGCCCATCATTTGAATCAACTGATTGACCGTATCGTTATACGATGCTTTTTCATTGACTCCCTGTTGCAAAAAGCGATTGATTTCAGGAATCATTTCGATGGCCATATCGATCTTGGGATTGCTTCCCCGGTTGTAGGCCCCGATATTGATTAAGTCTTCATTATTCCGGTATGTCGCCAAAATGTTTCGGCATTCGCCCGCCGCTTCCTGATGTTCGGGAGTTGTCAATTCCACCATCAACCGGCTGATACTGGCCAATATGTCGATGGCCGGATAGTGATTGAGATGGGCCAGTTGCCGGGAAAGGACGATATGCCCGTCCAAAATGCCCCGGACCGCATCGGCGATAGGTTCGTTCATATCATCGCCTTCAACTAATACTGTATAAAGCCCGGTAATGCTCCCGGTTTCCGCTGTTCCGGACCGTTCCAACAGCCGGGGCAGCAAGGCAAAAACCGACGGCGTATATCCGCGGGTTGTCGGCGGTTCGCCGATGGCCAGCCCCACTTCCCGCTGGGCCATGGCAAAACGAGTCACCGAATCCATCATCAACATCACATTAGCACCTTGATCCCGGAAGTATTCGGCAATGGCCGTCGCCACCATGGCTCCTTTGATCCGGACCAAAGCCGGTTGGTCCGACGTGGCCACCACAACCACCGAACGGGCCAAGCCTTCAGGGCCCAAGTCCCGTTCCAGGAAGTCGCGGACTTCACGCCCCCGCTCCCCGATGAGCCCGATAACATTGATATCGGCATCGGTATTTCGGGCGATCATACCCAACAACGTGCTTTTCCCCACGCCGCTTCCGGCAAAAATACCGATCCGTTGGCCCCGGCCGCAAGTGAGCAAACCGTCGATGGCCCGTATGCCCATGGCCAGCGGCGTGGTAATCCGTTTGCGGTATAACGGATTGGGCGGAGCGGCACTTAACGGATAAAAATTGCCGGTTAACAGCGGCCCTTTTTCATCCATCGGATTCCCCAGGCCGTCCAAGACCCGGCCGAGAAGCCCTTCGCCGACTTCCACCCGAAGTTGTTGCCCGGTAGCAATAATCTCGGCTCCCGGGCTGATCCCCGACATATCGCCCAAGGGCATCAATACCACGCGGCCCGACTTAAAACCCACCACTTCCGCAGAGACATATTCCCGCTCTTTAAGTTTGATCAGGCAATGTTCGCCCAGGTTCACCGCAGGGCCGTCGCCTTCAATGGTCAATCCCAATATTTGATTGACCCGGCCCGTCGACTTGACCGATTCGAACGAACCGAGCAGCGTAAGATATTTATCAGCGCAAAATCGCGGAAATTCCGACTTAATCATGTTAATCGTCCTATTTTAAGCAATTCCGTCACAATTCGTTCGCATTGAACCTTCACCCGGGCATCCACGTTCCCGATCTCGGTTTCAACGAAACACCCACCGCCTTTGATCGCTGAATCCGCTTCAAAGATGATGGGTTTCGGTTCATTAAATATTTCATCGAAATCCAGTCCGTCTTCAGCCGTAAGCCTTTCCAGATCGTCAGGATGCAACCGCACTTTAATTCGTCCGGCCCCGGCAACTTTCTGCAAAGCTGTGCGGATCATCGCCTGAATCGCCTGACTGTCGGTACGCAATTCTTTTCCGACGATCTTTTCGGCAATGGCTACCGCCAAACGAAGCAATTCCTGTTCGGAACCGACGATCCGGTCCGCTCGGAGCATTTCGGCTTCATTCAACAAAGCCAGCGCATTTTCCAAATGGCCGGCCCATTCTTTCCTGACAGCAGCCTCCCCTGCCGCATATCCCTCTTCAAACCCCCGTTGTTCGGCTTCCGCTTTGATTTGCTGAGCTTCATTGGTTGCCGCTGCCAACAAGGCTTCTCTTTCCGCCCGGGCTTCTTCCAGAATCTTCTCAGCCTGAGCTTTTGCTGCAGCCAACAATTTTTCCGGAGACTCCTCTTCCGAAAAGCCTTCCTCTCCTGACGGCCCGACGGAATCGTCCCATGCGTTATCGACGGCAGGCTCAGCAACCGGCAACACAATTTCGATGGCTTCCAATTGACAGGGATTGGCCTGAATACACTGCTCCGATTTAAAAACCTTAGACAATGAGCTGATCCTCCTTGCCGCGCGAAATAATCAATTCTCCGGAATCTTCCAACTGCCGAATGATGTTGACAATCTTTTGTTGTGCTTCCTCCACATCGCGCAGACGGACGGGACCCATCAATTCCATATCCTCTTTCAACATTTCAGCGGCACGTTTCGACATATTCTTCATAATCAGTTCTTTCACTTCTTCACTGGAGGTCTTAAGCGCCAAGCCCAAGTCTTTAATATCAACCTCACGGAGGAAGCGCTGAATCGCTTTATTGTCAAGCGACAAAATATCTTCGAAGACGAACATCCGGCTCTTAATCTCATCGGCCAATTCGGGATCTTCTTCGGCCAATGCTTCCAAGATCGTCTTTTCGGTTCCCCGGTCAACCCGGTTCAAAATTTCGACCATCGGCTCAATGCCGCCGGCAATCGTAAAGTCATGCATAACAAAGGAAGACAGTTTTTTCTCCAACACCAGTTCCACTTCACGCAGGACTTCCGGCGAAGTCCGGTCCATAGTCGATATCCGCCGGGCAACTTCAACCTGTTGTAACGGAGGCAGCGCCGACAGGATAACGGCCGCCTGTTCCGGACGGAGATACGCCATGACCAAAGCGATGGTCTGCGGATGTTCGTTTTGGATAAAGTTCAACAACTGACTGGGTTCTGTCTTCCTGGCACAATCAAAGGGGCGGATTTGTAAAGTCGCCGTGAGCTTGCTGATGATTTCCTTGGCCCTTTGCGCTCCCAGCGCCTTCTCCAAAATATCCCGGGCATAATCAATGCCCCCGGTGACAATGTATTCCTGTGCGATGCAGATTTGAAGAAATTCTTCAACGACTTGGTCTTTAACCTCCGTAGGGACCCGCTTTAGGTTGGCGATTTCCATCGTCAACTCTTCGATCTCATCCTCACGCAAGGACTTCATGATATTGGCAGAAACTTCAGTTCCCAATGATACCAACAATATGGCAGCTTTCTGTTTTCCCGTTAATTCCTGCGTTCTTGCCATAAGGCCCTCCCTGTATATTTAAAAGCAAGATAAGGCATGGAGTTCTAAGTTCTAGGCTCTGGGTGTAGAATATCAAACCCGAAACTATAGCTTAAACCCTACTGAGATTTGTAATATCTGTGCACCGTGTACTGTGCACTGTGAACCTGATAAAAGAACTGTCCTCTGTACACTGTTAACTGTAAACTATACTCACGTCTCAATAGTCCTCAGTCAGCCAAGACCTGAGCAAAGCGGCAACTTCGTCCGGTTTTTCCATAGCCAGTTTTTCCAACTGATTGATCCGCTCAAGCCGCGACCGTTCTTCCGGACTCAATTCCAATACGGCTGCCTGTTCCATCTGGGCATTCCCGTCGATCATGGTATCAAGACGGCCGCAGACACCGGGAATGTTCCCTTCGATCTGAGGCTGAACGCTCAATACCTTTTTCAAGATAAACAGCAGTCCGATGATTAATAAAGCGATCAGTCCGTAATGGACCATGGTCTGGACGGGCCATCCCGTTTCCACTTTGACCTCTTGGGTTTCGGGCGGTTTTGAAAATTGGATGGTTTCCACCGTCAGCAGATCCCCGCGTTCTTCGTTGAGACCCACTGCCGCAGCGATAGTGTTCGCCACTTTTTGCCGGGTGGCTACCGGCAAATCGCCGTCAACCCATACACCCACGGTCAAACGCTTGACTTTTCCCGGCGCACTGATTCGAAACTCTTCAACCTTATTGAGCTCGTAATTAACGGTCCGTTCTGACTTTTCGGAACGGTATCCGCCATTGTTGTCATCAACAGCCTTATATTGGGTAATATTGGAGTCGGTTCCGGGGACGCCCACAGCGTTCCCATTACCTCCTTGATGGATTTCGCTACGTTCCTGTTCACTGCGGGGAACACCGGCTTCGCCAAAGGTTTCACTCTTGATCTCCTGATAATCCAGATCCAAATCGGCGTTCACCCGAACCACTGCTTTATTGAAACCGAATACTTTCGCCAGCATACTTTCCAAACGTTTTTCCGTCTGGGTTTCATATTCGATTTTGGCACTGAACGTATCTGTAATGGTACTGATTCCCGGCTTCATTCCCCGCCTGGAACGGAGCTGTGCCGTCAGATCATTAGCAAAGTTATCGATAATCGTCACATTTTCAGGACGAATACCGGTACTTGCCGCCGTTAGATTGGCAATGGCCTCGACCTGCGACTGAGAAAGCACACCGGGAGCCCGGAGCTGCAATTGGACGGAAACGGTTCCTTCCGGTTTGTCCTCGGCAAACAAATAATCCGCCGGATCCGGAAGATTGAGCAATACTTTGGCATCGGAAATGCCGTCCATCCGTTGAAGCGTTCTGGTGAGTTCGCCGGCAATAGCCCGTTGGCGGTTGATTGCATTGCTGAAATCGGTAGCGCTGAACGAATTTTGGTCAAAGATCTCCCAACCGACGACTCCTCCGCGGGGAATCCCTTCTTTTAATAAATTAGCCCGTACCGACACCGCATTAGGTACTTCAATTCCGCCACCGGGCGTCGTACGGTATGGAATCTTCATCTCTTCAAGGTGAGTGATAATATCGCTGCGATCTGCTTCGGTAAGACTGGAATAAAGCAATTGATACCGAGGCGCATTGGCCCAGACCACAATGAAAATGATCAGGCCGACGACCAAAAGCATAACCACACCAGCAATGATACGCCGGGTGGTATCCATCTGGCTCCATAAATTTTTCAACTGTGCTACTATTTCGTTCAAAAGATAACCCTCCAGCTCGAAGGTAGATTTGAAAACAATGAGGGTTCACAGTGACCATTCTCTCTGTTATGCCCACTCTGGTACACGGCAGTCAACCTAAAAAGGGACATCCAGTCCACTATAGACTCCTGTTAAAATTGCATCCGCATAATCTCTTGATAGGCTTCGACAATTTTATTCCGCACTTGAATGGTCATCTGCAACGCCAAGGTGGCTTTCTCAGAAATCACCGTGGACTGATGCAAATATTCCAACTGTCCTGACGCCAATTTGGCGTTCATCGCTTCGGATTGTTGTTGCAATTCATTGACTTCTTTCAAAGCATTTCCAAGCACCGTTTCAAAGGAAACCGCGTTGTGTTTCGATTCGCCGGCATCTTTTCGAATACTTTCCGGCCGGGTTAAGGCAATAGGATTAATCCGGTTAATCATGGTTCACCCCTGTTTCATCAAGTTTAAGCCCGCCCCATTTCCAGGGCTGCCCGGAACATATCTTTGGCTGCATTGAATGCCGTAATATTGGCCTCATAGGCCCTGCTGGCACTGATAAGATCGACCATTTCGGAGACGATGTTAATATCGGGATACGCTACATATCCATCGGCATTAGCATGGGGATGAGACGGTTCATAAACCAGCCGCGGGGCTCTGTTATCCGTCTGAATGCCGACTACACGAACCCCGGCCAATTGGGTTTGCCGCCCTTCCGACGATAAAGCGGTTTCCAAGGCTTCCGCGAATACGGGAACCTTCCGTCTGTAAGGGCCGCCTTCCGGCGTCATCGTGGTATTGGCATTGGCAATGTTATTGGATATCAGATCCATGCGCAAACGTTCTGCAGTCAAAGCGCTGGCACTGATTTCAAAATTACGAAACAAATTCATTATCAACCTCTCCCTTCAATGACCATTCGCAGTCGCGACATTCCTCGCCGCCACGACGAAGCCAACGCCTGATAAAACATGGAATTTTCAGCGATTTTCGCCATTTCGTACTCCACGTCCACATTGTTGCCGTCAACTCGCATGGTGGTGGAATTTTCTCTAATGGTCGGCGGAATGGTCGGCCCACCGCCGCTTCCCCGTAAATGCCGTTGATGGGTAGCCTTCATCTCCAAATCCGGACCCTGGGATGCTTGTTGCAATATCTTGGCAAAATCCAGATCCTCCCGTTTATAATTGGGCGTATTCACGTTGGCGATGTTCTGCGCCAACAACTGGCTGCGATACGCCGCCTGATCCAACGCCCGTTCCAGTATCCGGCTGGATTGGGTTTCAACGAAATTCTTCCACACAGGTATCACCCCGACTGAATCTTCGCTTATGACAACCGTCTTTCGACCAGCATTATCTCTTTTTGGAATCGGCTAAATCGCCTGAATAGTTTAGCGATATTTGTTCCAAGCTTTCGGCAAAACCCCTCAAAATCCTTCATAAAATTCTAAATAATGTCTCCGCTTCCGGTAAACCGGAAGCGGGCCGACATGTTCCAAACCAAAGAATATCACAATTTTCAATTAAAGTAACTATTGTTCATGGCAATTTTACACGATAGATATCACATCATGGTTTTCCAGCACAATTCCCAATTCAATCCCTTGGAAAGACAAAAAAATAACCCGGTTAGCCACCGGGTTAACGTGGTTATTTTGCTTTGAATGTCTGGCAACAAGTTTCATCCACCGAATCCGCCGGAGTTCCTGCCAAATTTTGCAGATTCGCATTGGGTGAAACGCCGCCCTCATCATCCGTTTGGATGATAATTTGTTTCGCCGTACAGAGATTTCCGCTAGTCCAGTACTGACAGTTATCTACGGTGCAATTGACATCGGGCATATCCATTCACTCCTTCAGTTATTCTTATGGAGAACATCACTCCAAAGAATAAAATGCCCGAATTAGCCGAAGGTTATTCGTCAAACCCGGAATAACGCGGAAAAAGCCGCACTTTCAGTGCAGCTTTAGCCAAAATTAATCATATTGGAAATTATGTTCCACTTTGGGATATTTCGGATTCAACAATATCTTCATCTTCGGGATGGGCCAAAAGACAAAGATAGCTTTTCCCACCAAATTGTCATACGGCACAAACCCTACATCCGGATCGCGGCTGTCCTTGCTGTAATTGCGGTTATCTCCCATGGCGAACACCGTCCGTTCCGGCACGGTGACGAAATCGTAATCTGTGATCATCGCTTCTTTAATATAGGGCTCCTTCAGTTCTTGGCCGTCAACATACACCTTACCGTCACGGATATAAACCGTTTGATTGGGCCCGGCGATAACCCGTTTAATGTACTTGACCGTAGGATTTTTCGGATATTTCAGTACGATAATGTCGCCGGTTTGAGGCGGCCGAAACCGATAAATAAATTTATTCACCAACAACCGTTCCCCGTCCCACAACGTAGGCTCCATGGAACTGCCCTTGACCAAGAAGGATTGGACCACGAAGATCATGATAAATAGGATGGTGATGACCGCAATGGCAAATGCTTCGACATTCTCGCGAAACTCGGATTTTTTTATCTCCAACATGGAACGTCCTCCTCATCGGGACCGATGCCCGTCGCTTATCAGCTGTCCCGACGTTCTTCGATACGGGCCGATTTACCGGAACGTTCCCGCAAATAATACAATTTCGCCCGGCGGACCCGGCCTTTACGCACTAATTCGATTTTATCCAACATCGGCGAATGAACCGGGAAGGTCCGTTCAACTCCGATGCCTTGGGAGATTTTTCTCACAGTAAAGGTTTCTCTCAAACCGCCATGACTGCGTCGGAGAACAACGCCTTCAAACACCTGAATCCGTTCTTTACCGCCCTCCACGACCTTCACGTGGACTTTAACGGTATCACCCGGTTCAAAATCAGGGATATCCGTACGCATCATTTCCTTTTCCAACGTATCAATAATGTTCATTGGCTGAACCTCCTTTCAAATCAAAACTGATTCAATCTTATTCTTCTTTAAGCAATCGCTGGTCTTCTTCAGTTAGTACCAATTTTTGAAACAAATCCGGCCGACGCTCGGCAGTCCTTTTCAAAGCCTGTTTGCGCCGCCATGCTTCAATCTGCGCATGATGACCGCTTAACAATATTTCCGGAACTTTCATCCCGTTAAACTCAAACGGGCGGGTATATTGCGGATAATCCAGCAGATTCTCAGTGAACGAATCATGAACCGCCGAATTCTCCGAGCCCAACACCCCCGGGACCAACCGGGCCACGGCATCACTGACGATCATGGCAGCCAATTCTCCGCCGGTCAGAACATAATCCCCAATGGAGAGTTCCAAATCGACCCAAGCGCGGATGCGTTCGTCAAACCCTTCATAATGGCCGCAGATCAAGATCAAGTGACGGTAAGCCGCCAGTTGGCGCGCACGTTCCTGCTTAAAAACTTCGCCTTGAGGTGTCAACAAGATAACCTTAGCATCAGGCTTTACCGCTTTCGCAGCTTGTAAAGCCCGATAAATCGGTTCCGGTTTCAAAACCATCCCGCTACCGCCGCCATAGGGGGTATCATCGACCATCCGATGCTTGTCATAAGCGAAATCCCGAAAGTTCACAAACCGGAATTCAATGAGCCGCTGTTCTTGGGCGCGTTTTAAAATACTGTGATTAAACGGGCCTTCGAACATCTCCGGAAACAAGGTAAGAATTTGAATCAGCAGCGGTTCATTCATCGAGCAAGCCCTCCGGAAGATCCACCAGCATCTTGGATTGGCCGAGATCAATCTCCCGAACCACCGTTTTCAATGCGGGGATCAACACCTCTTTCCGGTCACGGTTTCTAACCAGATAAACATCATTTGCTCCGGTCTGAATCACCTGTTCAATTCGGCCAAGCCATTCTCCGGCGGTGGTAAAAACCGATAATCCTTCGATCTCGTCAAGATAATACCTTCCCGGAGGCAATTTCGGCCGTTCATCCCGGGGTATGCACAAAAGCCCCCGACCCAACGCTTCCGCCGCATTCAAATCATCGATCCCTTTAAACTTGACCAATACAAACTGTCGAAACGGACGATAACCTTCAACCTGAAGCTCTCTGACTCCTGAAAGGCTTTTCAGGAAAACCCGCTTCAGTTCGGCGAACCGCCTCGGATCGTCGGTGAGAGGCAGTACCTTGACCTCACCTTTTATCCCTTGGCACTTGACGATTTCCCCAACAGCAATCAGATCGGAACCGTCCATCGAAAGCCTCACCGATTGGTTAATTCGACCGCGACTTTTTTATTGTCCCGCATGGCACAGGACTTCACGACAGTACGAATGGCTTTGATAATACGGCCCTGTTTTCCGATGATTTTACCGACATCCTCCGGATTGACGGTGATCTCAATCAAGGTTTGGTTGTTTCGCTCAAACTTCTCCACAATGACGTCTTCCGGGTGGTCAACCAAGGCTTTGGTAACTTGCAAGACCAAATCTTTCATGGTAACACCTCACTCATTTGCCAGAAGCTTCAGCAATCACGCCAGCCTGTTTCAACAACCGTTTGACGGTGTCCGAAGGCTGAGCGCCTTTTTTCAGCCAGTCCTGGGCCTTTTCTTTGTCGACAACCAATTCCACCGGATCAACAATCGGATTGTAATGTCCGAGAATTTCGATGAAACGACCGTCGCGGGGAGCTCTGGAATCAGCGACCACCAAACGGTAAAAAGGTCTCTTTTTGGCTCCCATTCTATTTAAACGGATTCGAACTGCCATTGCTTCACCTCCCAATCTGCAATAAAATTATATATTGAATTGCCTCGTAGAGCAGCATTTCTCTACATAAAAGGCAATTTAGGTAACTTTCCTTTACTGCCGATCTCAGCCAGCTGCTTCATCATCTTCCGACTTTGTTCGAACTGTTGCAGCAGCCGGTTCACAGCCTGCACGCTGGTACCGGAGCCGGCGGCGATCCGCCGACGGCGGCTGCCGTTGATGATGGACGGATTGGCCCGTTCTTCTTTGGTCATGGATTGGATAATCGCTTCCAGATGGGCCATTTCTTTTTCGTCGATCTGAACCCCTTTAAGCTGTTTGGAAAAATTTCCCGGAAGCATGCCCAAAATCTGATCGAGAGGGCCCATTTTTTTCATCTCCCGCATTTGCGCCAGGAAATCGTCGAGATCAAACTCGGACTTGCGCATTTTGTCGAAGAGGTTTTTAGCTTTCACCGGATCCAGATTGGCTTCGGCCTTTTCAATGAGCGTCAGCACATCGCCCATGCCCAAAATCCGGGAAGCCATCCGCGACGGATGGAAGACTTCGAAGTTTTCCATCTTCTCGCCCATGGCCGCAAATTTGATGGGGCATTGGGTGACGGCCCTGACCGAGAGAGCGGCGCCGCCTCGGGTATCGCTGTCCAGCTTGGTCAGAATCACGCCGGTTAACGGAATCGCATTCCGGAATGCATCGGCCACATTGACCGCATCCTGACCGGTCATGGCATCCACAACCAGCAAAATTTCGTGGGGATGAACATTGGCTTCAATTTGCTTGAGTTCATCCATTAATTCTTCATTGACATGCAAACGGCCGGCGGTATCGATAATGATGACGTCCCGTTGATAGGACTCGCCATACTTTACAGCCTCCCGGGCAATTCGGACCGGATCGGCGCCCTCGACCGTAAATACCGGAATATCCAGTTGTTTTCCCAATACCTGCAACTGTTTAATGGCCGCAGGTCGGTATATATCCGCCGCCACCAATAACGGTCGGCGGCCCTGTTTCTTGAGTAATGCGGCCAGTTTGCCGGAGCTGGTGGTTTTTCCGGCGCCCTGCAACCCCACCATCATAATGACGGTGGGCGGATTATCCGCCATTTTCAAGGGAGATTCTTTCTCGCCCATCAGTTGGGTCAGCTCGTCATAGACCACCTTAATCACTTGCTGACCCGGAGTCAGACTGCTTAAAACCTCCTGGCCGACGGCCCGCTCCTTCACCCGGGCGATGAATTCTTTGACCACTTTATAGTTGACGTCGGCCTCCAATAAAGCGAGCCGCACTTCGCGCAGGGAATCCTCGATGTTTTTCTCGGTCAGCTTACCCATGCCGCGGAGTTTCTTGAAGGTTTCCTGGAGTTTATTGGAAAGGTTCTCGAAGACCATCTGCGAACCTCCTGTATATCGTCGTTAATCGTTGGTATTATATCTATATTGCCACCGGCCCACATCGGCCATTCGAACCGTATCCAAAGATTACTCGGTCGCAATCAACTGCTCAATCTTGGATTGAATCCTGGTCACATAGACATGGCCCGGATGTCCTTGCGGAATACTCTCCGCTAAACTGAGCAAATCGGCATTGATGCTTTTCAGTAAAGCCTGTTGCGTCAAAAAACGCTGGAGCAAACCCAACTTCTCTTCATAATCTTCCAAAATCCGTTGGCTGCGGTGTAATAAATCATGGACCGCCTGCCGTGATACAGCTTCTTTCTCGGCAATTTCCGCCATGGACCAATCCTCATTGTAATACAGATCCATGATCTTTTGTTGTTTTTCCGTTAGCAACCCGCCGTAAAAATCATACAGCAGGCCGGTTTTGACCAAATCTTCCACTTTTGCCTCCGAAAGCTGTCAAGTAAAATTACTTAACAGCGATAGTATACCTCCCCATTATCGGATTGTCAAGTCAATTTCCCGGAAATAACGGTTTCGGACAAAATTTTCCCCGGTTGCCATTCCGGACCGTTTTTGTTGAATTACCGGAAATAGCAGGACTTTTATATATTCTCCCGAAGATGTTATCAAAATCAACGAAAGGCGGTATATGATGAGCAAAAAAATAACCGGTCTTCTGATCTTGGCACTTCTGTTTGGGTTGGGTGCCCAAACCGTGCTGGCCGGCAATGCAATCGAAGACAGGCCATCCAAAGATTACAGTATCGGTTGGCAATATTCCCGGCCCATGAACGGCCTTACCGTAAAAATCCCCGTATCTGAACGTTATTTTATCCAACCGGTGCTTTCCTTTAATACGTCCGAAGACGATACCTTGTCCAAAGGATGGTATTCGGCAGGATTACGGGCTTTCGTCTACCTTCCCGAACGGGAAGACTTCCAACCTTATACCGGCATCGGAGCCGGCCATTATAAACGTTTCCGCGAAGCCAACCACATACTCACCGATTCATTCTCCGCCAACAGTTACGAAGCATTCATCGGCTTCGAATACCAAAAATACGTCATTCGCCCATCCGTGGAAATTGCCATGGGAAGCTATACGAAGAAAAACGGGGATCATTTTGGCGGATTCAGTTTAAACGTGGGATTGGTATACACTTTTTAAGAGGTTTGGCAGACGGGGCTTCCGGTGCGACAGGAAAAGTAATTAGTGGACCACCTGGTTCGAACCGATGCTGTCGCCCGCTGGGAACATACCCGCCCATCCACAGCAGACCCGGTTTTTACCGGTATGTTTGGCTTCATAAAGGGACTTATCCGCATATTCGATTAAACTCCGGACATCCGCGGCATGTTGAGGCAACGTCGCCACACCCAACGAAACGGTAACCGGCGTCTGCACGTCTTTCAGTTGTTCGACGGAACGCCGAATGCGCTCGGCTATCTGCATAGCCAGCGCGTTGGCGCAGTTTCTCAAGACGACTGCTATCTCTTCTCCGCCATACCGGGCCACGATATCCCCTTCCCGGACAGCTTCCACAATCACCCCGGCAACTTTCTTCAAAAGCTGGTCTCCGGCGGGATGTCCGTAAGTATCGTTATATTTTTTGAAATTGTCCACATCGATCATGATCAACGAGAGATTTCTGTCCCGCTTCACCAATTTCTCAATGATCTCGTTAAAATATCTCCGGTTGTAAAGCCCGGTTAACCCGTCAGTATCAGCTTTCCGTTTCTCTTCTTCAATGGCAAGAGCATTTTGAAGGGCAATGCTCGCTTGATGGGTGATGCTCACCAAAATCTGGGACTCTTCTTCCGAAATGCTCTTCACCTGATAGTCGGTGATCACCACCGCCCCCACGACGGTTTCATCGTCGACGACGATGGGATAGGCAAACAACGATTTCACCGGCGTCCCGGCAAAAGAATGGACCAATTCGGTATGTTTAAAAATATCCGAACACAGCAGAGGCTTTTTAAAGACCAAAATGGGTGCCAAGGTTAAACTGTACCGGGTTAGAGGATATTCGTGGTACCGATCCTTCCACGTTTCCTCCCACCCAAACTCATCGGCAATTCGCAATTTCCCCTGCATGTCGAAGATCATCACGGCAGCCATGGGCGTCTCGCTGTGTTCCCGGATGGTCTTTAAAGTTTCCCCGATAATCTGATGAACATCGGAACTTTTGGAAATCTGCTTCAGAAAATTGTTCAGGCGTTGCAGATCATGATTCTTCCTGACCAACGCTTTGCTTGAGATTTCTTCAACCATCAAATAGGTATGTCGCACCAAAAACCCGGCAAAAAATCCGGCTATATACAGATAACCGACACCAAGGAGTAATGAAACCGGGGAACCGTTCCCCGACAAATAGGCACCGGCAACATAGATCCCGGACATCAATGTACACCAGCCGGCCAAACAGGCATACCCCCCGTGAATGGCCGCCGCCACCACCGGCAAAAACAAAAACGGGTAAAGCCGACTCTCGGCTCCGCCGGTCCGGGCGATCATATATGCCGTAAAAATCACGTCAATCCCCAATACCACATAACGCAACGAACGGAGGAACCATTGTTTAAGCGAAGAAATCCCGGACCCCAGAAGATTCCATAGGATGTAAAGCCCGGCCAATACATAATCGCCGGCATTTCCCACAGTCCCCAGCGCCAAACCAATGCCAAGTCCATGCCAAACGGCCAATTTCATTCGAATGTCCATTAATGAAGCCATAAAAACCTGGCGATGATCATCGATCACATTCTCTTTGGATTTCACGCCGTTTCCTCCAACCATCTTCATCTTTTTCTGGGATAATTCGTTAATTATTGGGAAAATTCCTTCTTTTTCCGTTCAATCCGCCACCGGCGAACATCCAAAAACGTGAATTTTAAACAGATTGACATGGACGAATGACATTTTCCCATGTATTCTGATATAGATATACATCATCACACCATCAAAGGAGCTTTTGTATGATTTCACACATCTTGGCCGAGCAAATTCTGATCCTTTTCATGATTATGGCCGTGGGCTTTATCGCTAGGCGCGCCAACATTATCCGGGTCGAAATGACCAAAGGCCTCTCCGACCTTTTATTAAACATCACCCTTCCGTTTTTGATTATCACCTCCTTCAATTCCCGTTTTTCCCAAACCCTGCTGGTCAATGGGGGCGTTGTCCTGGCAAGCACCTTTGCCGTCCACTTCGTCTCTTATGTCCTGGGTAAATTGCTGTTTTTCCGTTATCCTTCCGGTAACCGAAAGATATTGCTCTTCGCAACCGTATTTTCGAATTGCGGTTTTATGGGAATTCCCATCGTCGAAAGCGTCTTCGGGAAATTGGGGGTTTTCTACAGCTCAATCTATTTGATAGGATTTAATCTTCTCGTATGGACCCTGGGAATCATCATCTTCACCGAAAAAGCGGACCGTCAAACCGCCCGGGCCACCCTGACCAATCCGGGAATCATCGCGGTACTCATCGGAACGGTCCTCTTTATTTTTTCCATTCCACTGCCTGCCCCGATTATCAAAACGTTTAGCCTGGTCGGATCCATGACCACGCCGCTGTCGATGATCATCATCGGAGCAACCCTGGCGGACTGCCGATGGAAGGAGTTTTTCTCCGGAACAGCCGTTTATTACGGCAGTTTAACCCGGTTGGTGCTCCTTCCGCTCATCACCATGGGAACCATGATACTCTTGCAGCTGGATCCTACCGTTATAGGGGTTTGCGTCCTCTCCGTCGCCATGCCCGTTGCTGCGACCACGGTTATGTTTGCGGAACGATACGACAGCGATACGCTTTTTGCATCCCGCTTGGTTTTTCTGTCAACGATCCTCTCCGCCGTCACGATACCCGGCCTCATGATACTATTCGAAATTTTCGTCGTTTAATAAGTAAAGGCCGAATTTCGGCCTTATTTACAGCGTTTTCTTTTTTTGCCTTTCCGATCCCGGCAGTCCCTGCGGTATGGACATTCATCCCAGGGAACGACCATATACACCGGCATCGGATGCATAGGCATCGGACTGTAACCGGTCGGACACGGTCTCACCATGGGCGGCACGGCGGGAACCGTACCCATCGGAGGCTCACCGGGCCTCGGCACAGGCGGTACAACCTGGGTCGGCGGCATTGTCGGCGGCTCCGTCGGCATGGGCAACGTGACAGCCGGCGGTTGGGCAGCTGCTGCCGGAATGCAAATCACTTGACCGGGGAAGATCCGATCGGGATTGGTGATCTGGGGATTGGCAGCCACCAATGCCGCCAGCGTAATATTGTTCCGTCTGGCAATCTCAAACAGCGTATCCCCGGCCCGGACCGTATAAAGCATTCCGTTGGGACATTGAACGGTAGTTCCGCCCGGGATACAGATTTCCTGACCGGGGAAAATCTCATTCGGATTGGTAATTTGCGGATTCGCCCGGATCAACGCATCGAGGGTTACCCCAAAACGCTGCGCAATGGAGTACATGGTATCTCCGGCTACCACACGATACAACCGGCCACCCGGGCAAGGCATATCGGATCCTGCCGGAATACAAATCACCTGGCCGGGACGGATTACATTCGGATCGGTAATTTGCGGATTGGCATCGATCAGCCGTTGCAGAGAAATATTGGCACGCCGGGCAATGGAAAACATGGTATCCCCGGAACGTACCGTATATAACTGCCCGTTGGGGCAGGGAGGATTCATGGCAACATGTTCGTTCTCCCCGCTCATGGAGTTTTCATTTATTTGATCAGACATACTGGGACCTCCTCATCCATCAGGGTTAATATTCTAATGTAACATATTCCGGAGTCCCGCATTTGGTCACCATAGGCAGCACGTAAATTTCACAGGCATGAAAAAACACCTCCGAAAACCGGAGGTGTTTGTCGCTTCGCACTCTTTATTCTTGTTCGTTAAGGCGTCTCTCTAACGCATCCAACTGATCGTTCAGTTCTTTCGGCAACCGGTCGAACTTGGCATAATGTTCGCGGATGGAAGCCACTTCTTTCAGCCATTCTTCCTTGTTCACTTTGAGCAATTCTTTCATATCCTCATCGCTCACATCCAAACCGGTACGGTCGATGGCATCCAGCGTCGGCATATATCCGATGGGCGTTTTCACTGCTTTTCCTTCGCCGGTCACTTGTTCGAAAATCCATTTCAGGACACGGCTGTTCTCGCCGTAACCCGGCCACAACCATTTTCCGTCTTTGGTCTTCCGGAACCAGTTGACGTAGAAGATCTTCGGCAGTTTGGAAGCCTCGGTTTTGGTTCCGATATTCAGCCAGTGAGCGAAGTAGTCTCCCATATTATATCCGCAGAAGGGCAACATCGCGAACGGATCGCGGCGAACCTGGCCGATATTGGCGGAAATAGCTGCTGCCGTAATCTCCGAACCAACGATGGAACCCATAAATACCCCATGGTTCCAATCGAAGCTCTGATGCACCAAAGGAATGGTGCTGGGACGGCGGCCTCCGAAGAGAATCGCCGAGATAGGCACGCCTTTCGGATCTTCCCACTCCGGAGCGATGGCCGGACATTGGTTGGCCGGTGCCGTAAAGCGGGCATTGGGATGGGCAGCCGGAGTTTCCGAACCGGGTTTCCAGTCTTGGCCTCTCCAGTCAATCAGATGATCCGGTGCTTCCGTTCCAATACCTTCCCACCACACATCGCCGTCGTCGGTCAAGCCCACATTGGTGAAGATGGTGTTTTTCTCGATGGTGTGCATAGCGTTGGGGTTGGAATCATAGGAGGTACCGGGAGCCACACCGAAGAATCCGGCTTCCGGATTGATGGCATACAATTGTCCGTCAGCGCCGAATTTCATCCAGGCAATATCGTCTCCGATAGTCTCTACTTTCCAGCCGGGGATGGTCGGAATCAACATGGCCAAATTGGTCTTTCCGCACGCACTGGGGAAAGCGGCCGCAATATATTTGGTCACGCCCTTGGGATTGGTAATTTTCAAAATCAACATATGCTCAGCCAACCATCCCTCTTCACGAGCGATGACCGAAGCGATCCGCAAAGCGAGACATTTTTTGCCCAACAAGGCGTTTCCGCCGTATCCGGAGCCATAAGACCAGATGGTCCGTTCCTCCGGGAAATGGCTGATATATTTCTGCTCAATCGGAGCGCAGGGCCAAGCCACATCTTTCTGCCCTTCGGCCAGCGGCGCACCGACAGAATGCAAACACGGGATGAAGTCACCGTCGCCCAATACATCGAGGACCTGTTTGCCCATACGGGTCATGATCCGCATGTTGACAACAACATAAGGGCTGTCGGTCAATTCCACACCAATCTTTGAAATCGGAGAACCAATGGGACCCATTGAAAAAGGAATCACATACATGGTCCGGCCTTTCATGCAACCCCGGTACAGCTCCTTCATGGTGGCTTTCAATTCGTCGGGGTCGATCCAGTTATTGGTGGGACCAGCTTCCTCTTTGGTTCTGGAAGCAATATACGTACGATCCTCAACCCGGGCAACGTCTGAAGGATGGCTGCGGAACAGATAACACCCCGGCCGTTTTTCCGGATTGAGCGGTTGGGCCATACCCGACTCCACCATCTCTTGGAGGAGGCGCTCATATTCTTCCTGCGACCCGTCACACCAATAAATCCGGTCGGGTTGGCAAAGTTCCGCCATTTCTTTAACCCAGTTTTGCAGCTTTGTGTTCATCTCTTTACTCCTCTCGCTCTACGATTTGTTTTATTATAAAAAGACAATGTACGACAAAATCAAGTTTAGGATAACCAAATCCCCTCAATAAACTCAATTAAGTTTAATTGTAAAGAGTACGTGAAAACCTGTCAACCGCTTTCGCAACTGTATACAATACACAATGGTGGACTTCTTGACACGTATCATATTATTTATCGGCTGCTCAACCCGAAAAGGATGTTAAATTTCGATGAATTTTTGCCGACAAAATTGTTAAAAAGACCGTTCCTGTAAGGAACGGTCCCGAAGACGGCACTTGGAAGATACATCGTATCAACCCCGCGAATTCCAGCCGGCCAAAAAGATCCGTACTGTCCTTTCCGTGGCATCGATAAGCAATTCAGTGGCTTCGCGAATGGCTGTTTCCTGGCTTACCGGGCCGGTAACGATGGGAGCTACAGCCGCTACCCCGGTGTCATAAATACATCGATAATCTTTATCCAAAGCGCCGGACAAAGCGATGACAGGTACCCCGGCCTGTTGCGCCGTTTTGGCCACACCGCTGATGGCCTTCCCCATAACCGACTGCCGATCGATCCGTCCTTCACCGGTAATAACCAACGCCGCACCTTGGATTCGTTGGCTTAGCCTGGTAGCATCCATCATTAGCTCAATGCCCGACACCAATTTGGCGTTTAAGAAAGCCATCATCCCGGCTCCCAATCCGCCGGCGGCACCGGCTCCGGGGACATCCGCCACCGACTTCATCAACTGTTCCTCGATGACCCGGGCAAAATTGGTCAACCCTTGATCCAACTGTTCGATCACGGCCTGACTGGCTCCTTTTTGCGGTCCATAGACGGCTGCCGCACCTTCCGGCCCGGTTAATACATTCTCAACATCACAGGCAACCACAAACTCGGTCCGGGCAACCCGGGGATCCAATCCGGACATATCGATCTTGGCCAGTGACCCTAGCTCCTGTCCCCCTTCACCTAGCTCAAACCCATTGGCATTCAAAAATCGCACGCCGAGAGCTTTCGCCATGCCCAAACCGCCGTCAATGGTGGCGCTTCCTCCGATACACAACACAATCTTGGAAACCCCTTCATCCAAGGCGGCGCTGATCAGTTGCCCTGTACCGAAGGTGGATGTTTTCAGGGGATTGCGTTCATTTTCCGCCAAAAGCTGCAAACCTGAGGCTGCAGCGATTTCAATCACTGCAGTGGAACCATCGCCGGATAACCCAAAGAATCCGGTGATCAACCGTCCCAACGGATCCTGAACCAACGTTTTAATGATCCGCCCGCCGGTCGCTGAGATAAACGTGTCGACCGAGCCTTCGCCTCCGTCCGCCAACGGGATTTTTTCCACTTCGGCATCGGGAAGAACCTTCTTGACGCCACGTTCCATCGCCAAACATACCTGGACCGAAGATAAACATTCCTTAAATGAATCCGGCGCTAATACAATTTTCATGTGATCACCCGTATCAATTAATACTTAAAAATAATATCACTAATCCTTAGAAAAAATTAACTGTTCAATTTTTACAAAACCGCCAATATTATTATAATTACTTTTAAATTGGTTTGTAAATAAAAAAAACCCAGTTTCTTGAATTTTTCTGGAAAACAGAAAATCGCGAAACGGGATTTTCACGGCAATCAACCTTATCCAAACGCCGTCATGTTGCAGGTTTTTGATTATTCAGCACGGCCTCATTGGCCTTTCGCAGAAACTCCCGGGACTCTTCCCAAACGTTTAAGGACTGGAGCTCAGGATAACTGAAAAATCGGACGCGACGGCCTTCAGGATTCTCCAGGATGGTTTTTTCGTATTCCATCAGAAACAGACAGGTGTCAATCTGGATTTGTTGCTGATTCCGATACCATTTGTAGCGAAAATTTCCCAAGGGAAACAAAATTTTTGCGGAAACACCGGCTTCTTCCACCACTTCCCGCAAGGCAGCCTCTTCAGCCGATTCTCCCTCTTCAATGTGTCCGGCAGGAATGATCCAGCGTTCCCGATCGGACTTACTGGTAACCAATAAAAATTCATGCCGGCCGTCGGCATAGCGGCACACGATGCCGCCGGCTCTGTATTCCAAAGGAACATTTGTTGACATCATTCGATTCACCCATTCACTAAAACATAATTTTCTGACGGCGGGCCCAAATATTGCTGAGCACTCCGACAGCAACTAAGCTGGCGATCATGGAACTTCCTCCGGAACTGATAAACGGCAGCGGAATACCGGTAATCGGCATAATCCCGATATTCATCCCCACATTCTCCAACACATGGAAGAGGAACAAGGAAATGATTCCAACTGCGATTAAACTTCCGGTTTTATCCCGGGCCTGTAACGCTATGCGCAGTCCCCGCCAAATAAAGGTAAAGAAGAGAAAAAGTACGCCAAAGCCCCCGACAAACCCCAATTCCTCACATAAAACCGCGAAGATAAAATCCGTATGATTCTCCGGTAAATAGCCTAACCGTCCCTGGGTACCCTGGAACAAGCCTTTCCCGGAAAACTGCCCGGAGCCTACCGCAATCATCGCCTGAATCACATTCCAGCCGCTTCGGTGCGGATCTTTTTCCGGATTGATAAAACTGGTCAGCCGGTTAATCTGGTATTCTTTGATAGGCAACGGAGTGCCTAAATATTTATGGCCCAGGAACATCAAGACAACGCTCAAAATCCCCGCCAAGATGATCACCAACAGTTTTTTACCTGGTGCTCCGGCCATATACATCATGATAAACATGAAAAAAATGAAGACCAACGCCGTCCCCAAATCCGGTTGGAGCATAATCAAAAGCAAAGGGCAGCCCATATACAAAAAGGGGCCGATAAAATCGTAAAAAGATCGCAAGCTTTCTTTTTCAGCCAAATATTTCCCGAACAAAACGATCATAACCACTTTGGAGAATTCCGACGGTTGGACCCCGAACAACCAACTCTTCGCCCCGTTTCTTTCCGTTCCAAAGATCAACACCATCAACAGGACGAGAATATTCAGCACATACAAAAGTTGAGCCATTCGGTCCGAAATCCGGTAATCAAAGGACAGGACAATTGCCATGGCAACGAAACCGATAAGCACCGCAACCAATTGCTTTTTAACAACATAAAACGGATCGCCGCCGGTAAGCTGAGTTTTAACATTGGTGGTGCTGTACACCATCACCAACCCAACAATCAACAACAAACCGACAACCACCAGAACGGTATAATCTAAATTTTTCAGTAGCCGGCGATCCATCTGAACACTTCCCTCTTCGCCTTATCTTTCAGGTGACATCGTAACAAACGACTGCCAACGAAAGAAGTTGCAGTTATTTTGATGGTCCTTGGCACCCTGCGGTTTCATGATTGGGATATTCCCGGTTCCGATATTTATCGTTTGATTTTCTTCACGGGAATATTGGCAATCAATGCCGTCGACCGTTCTCCCGCATTCAGTTTGACTTCCATATTTTTCTCGTCGATCTCCATGTATTTGGAGATCACTTGGAACATCTCCTCTTTCAAGGATTCCATCAAACCTGTACTAACACTGGCCCGATCGTGAACCAACACCAGGCGCAAACGTTCCACGGCCATATTTTTGCTGGCTGTATCTTCCTTAAAAAACCTGTTAATAAAGTCCACGTCAATCCCTCCTTCACTGATAATCCGGATTCGACAACGTCGTCAAAGATAAAGAGGTCATCCACCCGTTCCATTGCCTGCTTATATTATTTTTTCAAAAAACGTTTGATCCGTTCAAAGAATCCCAGATCGAAATCCAGAGACATAAAGGGAACTTTTTCCCCTTCAATCCGGGCAACGATGTTCCGATAAGCCTGTCCTGCCCGGGAAGACGGATCGCTTACTGCCGGCTCGCCCCGGTTGGTTGATACGATAATACTCTGATCGTCCGGAACAACGCCAAGAAGGGTGATGGCCAAAATATCATTAACGTCATTGACGTCCATCATATCCCCCCGACGGACCATATCCGGCCGAACCCGGTTAATCACCAGTTTGGGATCGGTTATCTCATAGGTTTGCAACAGCCCAATAATCCGGTCCGCATCCCGAACCGCGGATACGTCGGGCGTAGTCACGATAATTGCATCATCGGCACCGGCCACCGCATTTTTAAATCCATGTTCGATACCGGCCGGACAGTCAATTAAGATATAATCGAAATCCAATTTCAATTCTTCGCAAAGTTCCACCATTTGTTCGGGTTTGACGGCATCCTTCTCTTTGGTCTGGGCCGCCGGCAACAAATAGAGGTTATCAAAGCGCCGGTCCTTAATCAATGCCTGACGCAATTTGCAGTTTTTCTCAACCACATCGATGAGATCAAAAACGATGCGGTTTTCCAAACCCATGACCACATCGAGATTGCGCAAACCGATATCCGCATCGATCAAAACGGTCTTTTTGCCGCGAATGGCCAGCCCGGTTCCAATATTTGCACATGTGGTGGTTTTACCCACTCCGCCTTTGCCGGACGTAATGACGATGACTTTCCCTGACATTCGATGACCTCCTCATATGTATCAACTTATCAACTGAATTTCTCAACGATGATCTGATCGTCTTTCACCTTGGCGATTTCCGGACGAAAATCTTTGGTACGTTTCAATTTTTCCCCGCCCCGGGCGATCACGTCGGCTATCCGCAACTGAACCGGGTTGATTTGAAACGCAAAGATCCGGACATTCCGATCCCCTTGCATCCCCGCATGGGCCGTTCCCAGTAATTTCCCCATCACAATAATATCTCCGGAAGCCATAACCTCGGCTCCGGGATTAACATCTCCCCAAACCAGGACGTTCCCGTCAAACTCGATCCGCTGCCCGGAACGTAACGTTTTCTGAACGGTAACCGTCTGGACAACGCGTTCGTCACGGGCCGCTTTGCCCCTGGAAAACGGGCGTTTAACCGGGCTTGCCGATTCTCCGGTACTGCGCAGGACCAAACCGTTCTCCTGAAACAGACGAATCAACGCCGCTTTTTCCTCCGTCTCCAGTTGCCTGTTCCCCAGCTCCAGATTGATCTTGGCGCCATTAAAAAAATTATGAGAGTTCTTGAGATGATCTCTCAATTCCTGCAAATAGTTTTCAAAAGGGCCGGTTTCCGGAATGATCAACGTCAGGCCGGAACGGTACCCTTTAAAAACGATGGTATTGCCGGACGGACTTCCTGTTTGAAGTGCATCGCCATTATCCGAAAATGCCATGATATCTCCCTGTATATCGTTTTTTCCTGACTTTATAAGATTAACAGTAGATCATTCGATGTTTTTTAAAAAAATCCTCCTTATAACGGAGGATTCAAGATGTTTTATCGGTTTTTCGTATCTTCGGAAGTAACGCCTGGCGTTGCCGGCAGATTGGAGGGAGATACCGGTTGGCCGGCGGAAGCCTGTTGAACCGGAGCTACCGGTGCAGTTGAAGAACCATGGCCGGCGGCCGACCAAGCCTGCCGATTGGCCGTAGCTTCTGTAGTTTCCGGCTTTTTCCCTTCCTTCGGGTTCTCATCCCCAATACCGAAATACGCCTCAAAGATTTTCCGGGCAATAGGCGCTGCACCGGCACTGCCTGAGCCGCCCTGCTCCACAAAGACGACCACGACGATCTCCGGTTTGTCAGCCGGAGCGAAGCTGGCAAAGACCCCGCCGTTGTCATAACCGTAACGTTGTGCCGTTCCGGTTTTTCCGGCGACCGGGTATTTATCCAGCGGGAATCCACGAAAATAGGCAGCCGCCGTTCCGCCGCTGATCACTTCTTCCAACCCTTTTTTGACAATGGCCAAATCTTCAGCGGGAATGTTTAATTCCCGAACTTTTTGGGGCGGAAAACTTTTAACGGTTTTTCCCGACGCATCAGTGATCTTCGTCACCACCCGCGGTTTGTACACGACTCCGTTATTAGCCAATGCCGCGTAGAATTGGGCCAATTGAATGGGGGTTACCGTCAAATACCCTTGGCCGATGCCAAAATGTAAGGTTTCCAGAGGGAACCACTTTTTGTCGCGGGTGTTTTTCTCTTTCCACTGCCGGTCGGCAACGAATCCTTTCTTCTCACCAGGATAAAGCTCAATGCCGGTGGGCTTGCCGAATCCTACATACCGGGTATACTCGGCCAAAGCATCCACACCGATTCTTCGGCTTAATTCGGCCATTACGATATTACAAGAGTTTTTCAAACCGTCAATGACGGTTTGTCGTCCGTGAGGTGCCTGGCCTCCGGTAGCCGTCCAGCATTTAAAGCGATGTTTCCAAACCGGATCATACCCATTGCAGTAAAACTGATCCTGGGCAGTCACCTTTTGCTCGTTTAAAGCAGCCAAAACCGTCACCGGTTTAAAGGTGGACCCCGGTGCGTATTCGCCGCCAATGGCCCGGTTTAACAAAGGCGTCAGTTTGTTATTGTATAGGTTGTTGGCCACCTCTTTCGAAATGGGCCCTACAAATAGGTTCGGATCAAAGCCGGGCTTGCTGACCATGGCCAAAATGTCGCCATTCCGCGGATCCAAAGCGATAGCCACTCCGGCTTTGGCATTCTTATACTTCGTATTCTTTTGTAGATATATCAGATGTTCCTCAAGGGCTTTTTCCGCCGCTTGCTGAACTTTGTGATCGATGGTCAAATGGAGATTATTGCCGGGTTCCGGTTCCTTCGTTTCCAATTTGGCCTTACGGCGTCCATGAATGTCCACTTCAAAGACTTTTCCGCCGTCCGTACCGCGAAGGTACTGTTCATACGTGCGTTCCAATCCACTCTTGCCGATCAAGTCCCCCAGCTTATATCCGTCCGCCTTCATGGCCTCCAATTCTTTATCATTAATCTCCCGGATATAGCCGAACAAATGACTGGCATACTCGCCATATTTATAGTACCTCACCGGAACCTCGTCCACTTCCACCCCAGGCAGGTCCATTTGGGCTTCCAAAATCTTAATGGCGGTGGCCGGATCGATATCCTTTTTAATCGTCACATATTGATAAGGACTTCGGTTGCTCTTGGAATCCGGCTGCAATTTAGCCTCAATTTCGCTGACCGGCATCTTTAAGATCTTGGCCAGCAGCGCTATCACCTGCGGCTTATCTTTCACGTCCTCCGGAACAACTGAAACATTCCGGGAAATACGGGTTGAAACCAATATCTCCCCATTACGGTCATAGAAATACCCCCGAGGGGCATTGATCCGTATGACCCGGGTTTGATTGGCCCGGGATTTGACCATGATCGTAGCGCCTTCCATAATCTGCAGCACCCACAATCTGACAATCAGCAACAAAAAAATAACCAGAATCATCCCGGCCAATATTTTAAATTTCGGCTCCAGCTGTTTGGAAACGGACTCCTGCACGAAAGAAGTACCTCCAATTCTCAAGCTTCACGATCAGCCAAAAATTTCTCCATCTTCAACAGGAAATAATAGAGTAGCGGTGCCAACAAACTATTATAGACGGCCATAGGGAGTATTGCGGAAATAAACAGCAGATCAAAGCGGTAATTCGCATGAAAGGAAATATGCATCAACAAATTGAAAGCTTCAAAAATGACGGTTCCCAAAAATGCGGCCAATACCGGCACCAAAAGATTATCTCTGAAAATTATCTTCTGGAGAAGACCTGCAGAAAATCCGGCAGTCATCTTGGCCAACGCCCCGATACCGACGATACCCCCGGATAAAACATCCATAAACAACCCGGCAATGAGCCCAAAAATAGCGCCCTTATAAAAGCCATGATACAACCCATAGGCGATGGCCAAAATCAAGATGAGATCCGGTTTGACATACCCGGGCAAATCGATTTTTGCCAGCCAGGTTGATTGGACTGCAACCGCCAAACTCACCGTCACGGCCAACATCACAAATCGCATCATTCTCCTCCAGGCGGTATAATTGCAGAAGATTCCGTAAACGGTTCTGCCGAATCGTCTTTTCGTTTGATGACAAAGACGGTACGAAGCTGATTGAACTTGACCGCCGGCCGCAATATGGCTTTGGCCACCATCTTGTTCGGGCCGTAGCTGACTTTGACCACCCGACCGATAGGAATACCCCTGGGAAACAGATCACTGGTTGCAGCCGTAATGATAATATCGTTTTCCTTTAAATCGCTGAAGAAATTGTCAACGGCCGGCCTGACCGTACACTCTCCCAAATACTCGCCGCCACCGGTAACGATGGCCATATTTTGGGTCCGTTTGACCATGCCTCCAATATAATTCCCATCCCGCGGGTCGGTCAACAGGATCACTTCGGCGGTATAATCCCTGACTTCCAGAATCCGTCCAACAACACCTTTAGGGCTGATAACGGCCATATTTTTTTTGAGGCCGTCATTTTTCCCCCGGTTAATCGTCAGCGTCCGGCTCCAATTGCCGGGATTGACGGATATGACTTCGGCAGCGACCATTTCATGGGTCTGAGCTTTGACAAATCCAGCAGCTTGCCGTAACTCCTCATTTTCCTTTTGCAACTGCTCCAATGTGAGTTGCCGGGTTTTTAGCCGTTCAATTTCTTTCCGGAGCAAATCGTTTTCCACTTTCAACTGGGCCAACCGGGTGACGGTTTTCCAGCTGTCATGAAGGACCATTCCACAATAGTTGAAAATACTTTCGAGCGGAGCCATGGCCGTGTTGAAAAAATACTCCACTTTTCCTTCGCTCTCCCTTTCCCGGGAGGTTACAAACATGACCCACGTCAACAAAAGGAATATTAAGGCGATGATCAGAAACCGCCGATCGGCAAACCATTGCATTAAGATGCCACCTTATGCCATTTTTTTATTGGAAATCAATACCCGTTTCAAAACGTGGTAATCTTTTTCCAACGCCATCCCCGTACCCCGGGCTACGCAGGTCAACGGATCTTCGGCTACCTGGACCGGCATTCCGGTTTCTTCCGACAGCAACCGGTCAATTCCGCGAAGCAATGAACCGCCGCCTGACATCACAATGCCTTTATCCAAAATGTCAGCGGCCAATTCCGGCGGAGTCCGTTCCAGCGTAAGCTTCACCGCTTCCACAATGCTGGAAACCGGTTCGGACAATGCCTCGTGAATCTCCTGACTGGAAATGTTGATGGTCTTGGGAAGCCCGGTCAGCAAATCGCGGCCCCGGACCTCTTTTGTTTCGGTTTTCCCGTCAGGATAGGCTGAACCAATCTCTTTCTTGATATCTTCGGCTGTCCGTTCGCCGATCATCAAATTATAGTTGCGTTTGATATAATGCACAATGGCTTCGTTCATTTCGTCGCCGGCAACCCGGACTGAACGGCTGGAAACGATGCCACCCAAGGAAATCACGGCCACTTCTGTAGTTCCGCCGCCGATGTCGACGATTAAATTACCGGCGGGTTCTTCCACTTGCAATCCGGCACCAATGGCCGCAGCCATGGGCTCTTCGATCAGAAAAACCTCCCGGGCTCCGGCTTGAAGGCCGGCATCCATAACCGCCCGTTTTTCAACTTCCGTCACGCCGGAAGGAACACCGATAATCAACCGGGGCGATAAAATTCCCACATTCTTTCCGGCCTTGGAAATAAAATACCGCAACATCTTTTCCGTTACATCAAAATCCGCGATAACGCCGTCTTTCAACGGTCGGACCGCCACAATGTTCCCAGGCGTCCGCCCGACCATTTGTTTGGCTTCGGTTCCTACAGCGAAAATATTGTTGGTTTCTTTGTCAATAGCGACGACTGTCGGTTCCTGGAGAACAACCCCTTTCCCCTTGACATAAACCAATGTGTTGGCAGTCCCAAGGTCAATCCCCATATCCTTTGCAAAACGTCCGAAAATCGATTTTAACATTCATGTAGCTCCTTCCAGATCATATTCATAGCTGAGATTAAATACAACGACTTTTGTTTCATCAAAAACGGCGCACGGTCACGGCCCCGGATCCACGGATCTCATGTCAGGCCAAATACCCGTACTCCTTCAGACTGACAAACCGGTTATCACCGAAAATAATATGGTCGATAACGTGAATCCCCAGAATCTGCCCTGCCTCCTGCAGCCGTTTGGTTAATCGCAAATCATCCTGGCTGGGGGTGGGATCGCCGCTGGGGTGATTATGAGTCAATATCAGCCCGGCACTGTTCATCTTCACCGCCTCCTTAAAAACTTCCCGGGGATGAACCGGCGAAGAACTCAAAATGCCGATGGCTGTTGTTTCCACCCTTAACACTTGGTTCTTTACATTGAGATGGACCACTTTAAAATGTTCCCGGTCCAGATCCTGATAACTGGCTTTGAGTAAATCATAAACATCCTGAGGCCCCTTTATCGAAGGAAGCAGCACCGGATTACTGGTCAGTACGCGCCTGCCAAGTTCGAAGGCTGATTTGATCTGGACGGCTTTCGCCATTCCAATCCCCTTCACCTTGGCAATCTCTGCGCACGAGGCTCTGGCAACCCCGCGGAGATCATTGAAATGCACCAAAAGTTCTTCGGCCAAAGCCAAAGCGGTCCGGCCTGCCGCACCGGTCCGAATGATAATCGCGATTAATTCTGCAGCCGAAAGGTTTTCCGGTCCATGATGAACCAATCTTTCCCGAGGTCGTTCCTCCAAAGGCAATTGTTTCATCGTCAACCGCTTTGCCACTGAATCACCTCGCTATGGGGACCCCCAATTCCCGAAGAATCAGCGCCAGTTTACTTAAAGGGAGACCCACTACATTAAAGTAACAACCATCAATTTTCTCAACAAGAATGGCTCCAAGGCCTTGGATTCCATAGGCGCCCGCCTTATCCAAAGGTTCGCCGGTTGCAACGTAAAACTCAATTTCTTCAGGGGTTAACTCCCGAAACCAGACTTTGGTTTCGACATAGTCAATCCGCTCTGTTTTTTCCGATGCATCGACGACGGCGAGGCCGGTAAAAACTGAATGGACTTTGCCGCTGAGCTTTGTCAGCATCCGGACCGCATCGGCTGGATCCTCGGGCTTGCCCAGAATCATCCCGTCAGCAACGACCACCGTATCCGCTCCGATCACGATTCCCGTTGCTATATCCGCTGCAACCGAACGGGCTTTACGCAACGCCAATTCCATGACAGCGGAGGCGGGGTCAAGCCCCGGCGGAAGTTCCTCTGAAGCATGACTGGGGATAACATCGAAACGGCACCCGATTTGACGAAGCAATTCGACACGCCGTGGAGACATAGAAGCTAAAATGATAGGTTTCATGGTTTCTTTCCTATATCCGGTATGAACATTAATAGCCGAATTTACATCCGACGATACGCGATAATACCCAATATAACTCCAATAATCGTCGCCACATTCAAATGAATTCTAAACCCGAAGGTCAATGAAAATGCGTCTGCCAAACGAAAGGTTTGTGCATTCATCTCCGCTGTGGCTCCGGTCGCCATAAACGGCAGATAGGGACGGAGCAACTGCCCCAAAATGGTACCGGCGATAAAACCGATGAGAATGAAAACAATTAGTAAAATCCAATTGTGCGAAGAACGGCCTGCCATTGGTTCACCTTCCAATCTTCTCGGGAATTCCACATCTATAGAACAAAATCCTTTTCAAATTCGAAAAAGCGGTTAAAAATATTTGGCAATCTTAACTGAAAAAGGGAAGGGGCACAATGGCATTTGCGGGGAATAGCGTCATCACCTGGCCAAGAGCATTTCCCAGTATAATATTAAGTGAAAAACCGCAATATCCTTCATGCTAAATTGGAAGAAACGACCCCGCGGGGCCGTTTCATGATATTGCCTTTGCCTTCTCGACAAATTGCTTAATTTTCTCTTTTGATTCCGCATCCAACCGGAGAAAACGCATCCGGACAATTTGCTTGGCAAACTTATCTTCCTCCATGCCATACCCAACCACTTCCACCTCAGCCTGGATCTTGCCCTGCCCGGTAAGGATAAACTGGCATTGGTAAACTCCCAACGGAACTTCCCGATCAGCAATCTTTTGCATTTTAAGACCGCCCAAACTGATATCCCGCAGAAAACCGCTGATCGGTTCGGCCTGCCCCGGAACGGTCAATGATACAATAATCGAACTGGCTTTCACCCGTTCATAACGGCGATAAAACTGTTCTTCCTGACCCAAGCTATGTCACTCCTTGTCCTTGGCCTAACAAAATGTCTTAAAAAACACCGTATCCAAAAATCGATCCGCCAAAACCCCCTGCATTTCCTCGCCAAATTGGTGATAATCCTCTAAATAATAAATCTCCGTCCCGTCGACGCTGAAAACCCAGGCATCGCCGGCGGCACGACAGGCCGAAACCGCCTGCAAAATCGTTTTTTCAATCACACCGCGGTGTCGTTCTACCATCGGCGAGATAAAAACAACAGGAACTTCCGGATGCTTTTCCCGGATGATGTGGAGCCATCCGATCATGTTGTCTAAAAGCATGGATGGTTCCAATATTTCATCACCGGGGCCCCATTCCACCCCCACTGTAATAAAATCCACGGCAGGCAAATCCCGAATCATACAGGCAATCATCGGTTCAAACCGAACCGGCCCGTCAAAACAAAGATTTGTCAACCGAAGGTTGAGCTTTTTGGAAACCATGGCAGCCCACACTTTGCGGGGCCTACTCACCACCGTGGCCCGACCGAAAAAACCGCCGTAATGAATCCAGGATTTCCGGTTTATTGGACTGACGGAAATCTTCGCACCGTTATCCACCTCCACGGTTTTGAGCTTCAGCGGATAACGGTGATCCGTCTCGATCTCAATCCGTTTGTTCCCCGGAGGCAGCGGATCAAACAAAACTTCGCCGGAGGCCTGTTGAACCCGGACATCTTGAATAAACAGTCCGTCTACATAAAGGCTGAACGTTTGCCGCGGCTGAAAATCTTCCACCATCAACCGCAGTTCCGTGGAATCCGTCATAAAGGCCAACCGGACTCCGGCGGCATCTCCCGCTCCCCGTCCGGAGATCCCGGGAAACAGATGGATTCGGTCTCGGTCAATGCGCCACGGCATTGCCCATGAACCTTCATCCTGAACCGAGACAGCCCCTTCAAACTGGAACACCCGATCCTGATACGTAAATGATCGCATAGATACACCCGTTTACAATGATACCAAACCCATAAAACATTGTTTTTTTCGATAAACATGAAAGAATTCCTTTTCTAAGTTGATATTAATATTTTCAGGACTTGTGACTCAGCCCGATTGCTTGTCCCGATGCTGAAGATAGAACCGGACAAAACTTTCAAAAGTATATTCTTCAAGCCCATCCAGATTTTCCGATACTGCCCGAAAAAAACAAGAAGGAATTTCACCTTGTTTTAAATTCTTCTGAATACACGGATCGCAACCTTTGCCAAGCTTCATCGGATGTACTGGACAATTGGTATCCTTACATGGGCAAAAATGCATACTGATATTCAATCCTTTCATTACATTAAATTAAAGCGAAGCCTGCCACCCTCCGTCAACATAAAGGGTATGGCCGTTGACGTAATCGGAAGCCGGAGATGCCAGAAAAATCGCGGCTCCGATCAGGTCTTCCGTCTTTCCCCAGCGGCCTAAAGGTACTTCTTTTTTGACCCATTGGTCAAATTCCGGATCCGCGGCGAGCGTTGCCGTAAGATCAGTCTCGATATAGCCCGGCCCGATAGCATTAACCTGAATATTATACTTGCCAAGCTCTGTGGCCAGAGATTTGGTGAGCATCTTCAAGCCGCCCTTAGCGGAGCAATAATTGGCAATGGTCGGCCGGGCCGCTTCCGCATTAAGCGAAGTGATATTGATGATCTTTCCTTGGCGGCGCTTGATCTCATATATCGGGATACCGCCTGAGAAACGATGAAAGCAGACGTCAGATTGGTATCCATCACCGTTTGCCAGTCGGACAAAGACATGGTTTCAAAAGGGAAGTCAACCAGCAGGGCGATGAT
>JAKOSX010000191.1 GCA_029776595.1 Bacillota bacterium
ATTTTAAAGAAATGGGATTGGCTTTTCAAGATTTGATTGATCCCGAAACCTTGGTCAAAAATATTTGGTCAGCCACCCGTTGCATGATTCAAAACACGGATCCGAAAACCAATGAAGAGGTTTTTATGGAACATTTCGGCCATTTGGTAGGAGAAGACCTTCTCCCCGTTTATCAGGAACGCTTTGACCGGTTCTATGACGAAGGATTTATCAACGCCAAAAAAACCGTCAGCCAATCTCCGCAAATGATCGACAGTATTCACATTTTGAAAACAAAAGGTTACAACCTGGTCATCGCAACCAATCCGTTATTTCCCAAAAAAGCCATCGACCATCGTATCCGTTGGGCCGGGCTGACCCCCGACGATTTCTCCTATATTACTTCGTATGAACAGAACCATTATTGCAAACCCCAGCTCCTGTTTTATCAGGAATTGCTGGCAGACCTCAACAAACAGCCCGGCCAATGCCTGATGGTGGGAAACGATGTCCAGGAAGATCTTATTGCCGGAGAACTCGGCATTAAAACGTTTTTAATTACCAATCATCTCATCCACCGGAACGTCAGTGCCATCCGAAGCGACTATCAAGGAAATTATGAGGCTTTTCACACTTTTGTGAAAAGCCTTCCCCAAATCAGCAAAGCATCGTAATGCGCTCAATCCAAAACGTCGACCTGCTGTTCAATTTCTATAATGCCAACGGCCTCCTGTACTCCGGCACCGGGCAGGTCGAGCGTAAGCCTCATCGTATATTCTACCTTCATCCCATGGTTTATCAAGGTATCGGGATCCACCAAATCATATCCGGAAATCCGGATGGATTTCACTTTGGAACGAGCCCCCAATTCTTCACCCTTGAAGAGTTCTTCATTGAGATAGCGCTGAAGCTCATCATTGTCGAAATCAAAATCATAATCCAATCGTATGCACCGTACATTGCCTACCTTCACTTCATCCGTTGCCGTAACCCTGATCTGAAGTGTCACGACCTTCCCATTGGGAAGCGGGAATGATTCCCGCAGATAATCCCAGGAATCCCCGATCTTGAAGGCTTTTCCCACCAACGGAGTCAGCGAACCGTCCCATGTTTTCCGCAACATGGATTCCACCTGGGCCGCTGTGGGTTGGACGCCTTGATTCTCGTCGGCCAGCAATGCTCCCACATTCCCTTGAACCTGTACATCGCGGAGGCGTCCGGCCGGATCAACGTAATACCGAATCTCCGCATTTTTCAGTTCATTATTAAGCTGTTTTTGGTCGATCTGCCGTCCCACCGCATTTAGCCGGACCGAAACGAACTTTTGGGTAATCAGATACTCATTTGAACTTTTGGTGATCAAGCTTTCCCAAAACACTTCCCGTTCCAGCGTACGCCTGGTCTGATTTCCTACTTTGAACGTCAACGTCTGCCGGGTTACTTCTCTAAGCCGTTTTCCCACCGGAGGATTGAACTTGAAACGATAGACCTGCCCTTTCTGCAAAGCGATTGGGTTTATCCGGCTCCGGACCATATCCCGGGGACTTTCCATCCGATCCCATATCTTTTCGGCAATATAATAAATGGTCGATCCATCGATGGCTTGGTAACCGAAGCCCGATTCCCCGAGGATCCGTCCGCCGTATCCGGTGATGATCTGATCATAGGCCCGTCCTTCCGAACCGTTAAAAACCACATACCAATGGTTGGCACGGCAGGCACTGTAAGCCAAGTCTCCCCGTTTGTTAAACCCTAAGCTTTCCCGGCCAATACCATCATAAAACCGTCCAGTCCGATGATTCACCGAAACCGTCCACTTGCCGTTTTTCTGGGCCGCATAGGCAAAGTTCCGGCTGTCGGGGCTGAAGACAAGGGTCCCCTCGCCAATGGCGTCATAGACTCCGGCCTGTTTTCCGTCAACGGACACTGTCCAATGAGCGCCGACCTTTGCGGCATAAGCAACCCTTTCCCCGTTGGGGCTGAATACCGGAGAATGCTCCAACACCGCATCATAAGGCCCGTTTTCCAGACCGTCGACAACCACCACCCAACCCTTTTCGGTTAAAGCCGTATATCCGTAATGATGTCCGGTTTGGCTGAACACAATGCCTTGATTGCCGATTTTACGATACCTTTTGGCTGCCTTCCCATTGACGACCGCATATTCCTCATCCCCGGCCTGAGCCACAAATCCCAACCGTTGCCCATCCGGGCTGAAACATAAACTGTTGGAGCGGATAAATTCATACCCCGTTGTTTGCTCCCCGTTCACCACAACCCGGAACTCGCTGCCGTCCCGGACCAACGCGGCCAGACGTTTGCCGTCCGGACTAAACACCAGGTTCCGGATACCGTCATACGCTTCCCCGGCTTGTCCGTTATCCACCATCAGCCAAGCCCCGTTTTGTTGGGCCGCATACACCAACCGTTTTCCATCCGGACTAAATTTTAACGTCATCACATTGATATCGTCAAAAACCGGATGTTCCGTTTTGTCCTGGACCACGCGCCACTGCTTCCCGGCTTTGGCGACATAAGCAAAACCGGAACCGTCTGGGCTCAAGACCAACGACTTCTTCTTAATCTCCGCGTAAGGAGCATGTTCAACTCCGTCATATACCAAAACGAAATTATTATTCTTCTTGGCGATATACAGGATGTGTTGGCTGTCGGGGGTAAAATAAAGCGCATCATCCAAAATATCGTCATACTTCTTCTGGCGAACCCCGTTCACCACGACGGTTTTTCCCGACGCATCCTTTACGATCATCCCGATATTGATCCCGTTCGGACTGATTTTCAGCGATTCCGGCATCCACGCTTCATTAATCGTCATGATGGGCGTTTCCGTAAATACCCGTCCCTGAAACTCTCCCTTGGCAACTGCCGAACCGGCTAAACAAGCGATAATCGCCAAACCCAGCAACAGTTTCTTAACCATGCGATCTCCCCCATCAACATTGCAAATCAAAGGCTTCTTGGAGAAATTTTCGCCAAATTCCGCAAATTTCCTGCTAATTATTTCATTAACTTGGCACTTTTTGGGACCATAAAGATTCACGGCAAATAAACACCCGAGCCTACCAGGCACGGGTTTCCACTATATCATGATTTTTCGACGCATTGACAATTTATAATTTATAGACTTCCATCATCTTCGCCAACACTTTTCCCAAACGTTTGATGCCTTCCTCAATCATCGCCTCGTCTGCGTTGG
>JAKOSX010000192.1 GCA_029776595.1 Bacillota bacterium
CGGCTGCCCTGGGGAATCAAGAGATGGCGGCCGCTGACGGTATCATAGACATTCTCCCGGACCTGCGCCACCAGATATCCGGGCAAGTCGCTGTTGATTCCGGTAATCAACACGGCCGGAATGATGGTTCCGGCCTTCACTTCATACCGGGATACCGGTGCCTGTAAGGCGGAAGTTGCATAAAAGGCCGTCCCGTGGTCTTTCTTGAAAAACTCCTCCTTCAGCGCCTGGCCGCTTTTGACGGTTGTTTGCCCTTCCTCCGTCATATTGGCCTGAATGGCCAAGACCTCTTTCAACAGCTCAGTCTCCATATTTCCATTCCCTGACTCAGTCTTCTCTTTGGAAGAGGCTGACGTCTGGACGTTGCCAAACCGGATTTGGCTGCGGCGGGCTTCCAACGCCTCTTTTTCCTCCTGAGTAAGTTGAGGCCGGTCACCGTTACTGCCGGACAAACTGCGGGAGAGTAAACCCGACTGTGACAACAGGAAAGATTCACTTTCGGTTCCACCGGGATAAATATAATCGTTCCCGTAAGGATAATCGTTTCCGTACGTTGGCATAGAAGGCATCGGTTGATAACGGTTGCTCTCCTGATAAGTGCTGGGCAGATTATTCAACATATCCGGCGTCTGGGTATAGATCTGCCCGACACCCTCCTCCGGCTGCAGGTTTTCTCCGGCCACAGCCTGAGTCGCCTGTTGCTGCGGCGTAAAGGCATACATGATGCCGAACATGATCAAAGCTCCGAATGTCAGGACCATCGCCATGACCGTCCGCCGGTTAAATGCCGTGCCGGTCGGCGGCTTCGGCCTGATCAGGCTGGTATGGGAGGGCATTCCGGCGGAACCGTCCATGCCCGTACCGTTTACCACGCCGTTTTCTCCATAGCGTTCATCCACGGTTACTTCCTCCTATCGGTAAATTTTCTTGATGACGATCACTTCTTTCGGCCCGCAGCGCAACTCCGCTTCGTCAAACAACCGGTCGACAATGTAATAGTTGTTTTTCACCCGGTAATTGACCAGCATCAGTTCTTTACCTTCTTTAACGAATAGAGCCGGAGCTTCACCGGATTTCATCTCCGCCGGCATCTGAATGTAGGTTTTTGAACCGTCGTCAAAAACCAACGTGGGTTTCCAGGAATAGCGTTTATCCGAAATCTTATAGTCAAAATTCAAACTCTCCAACGTCCCGTTGCCTAACACGATCCTCTCTTCCTCGCGCTTTTGCACTTCAGCCTGTTGCCGCAACAAAGCGATCTTTTCTTCCTGAGGATAGACCCAGGTAACCACCGGAGTATACCAGGTCGTGGAGATTAACTCCAAATGATAAGTATGCTTGTCCGTATTGATGACAAAATTGGTGATCAACCCAGCCTTTAACGGTTTGACATAGACATGCCATTGTTTGGTGGACCCGGCTCCGGAGATCTCTTTATCCACCACCCAGCGGACGGTATCACCGCCTCCGATATAGATCAGCTCTTCTCCGGGTTGCAGCTGAATATCCACCAAACGTTCTTCCTGGCAATAGACGCGGAACAATTGATTGGGGACATAGGTATAAACCACTGCCCCGTGTTTGGTTATGGCATCGCGGACGCTCTGTGTGTTGTCATGCACCAGCTTCTCCGTGGCTTTCCGATCCTGCGGATCGGCAGACATCCCCGTAGGCGCTTCCTCCGCCCAAATGCACTGAGCGGAAAGGCTTAAGATCAAAACCCCTAAAATCAACAACCGTTTTTTCAATTCTTCTTCCTCCTTCGGATTATGTTACAGTTCCTTCGACCATGAAAAATCCTTAATATACAGCCCCAGCGGATTCATTAACACTTCTTTCTCCGTCTTCGGCGTTCGCAGACTGACAGTGAAAATACCGGTCATCCGGGAACTCTCCTTTAAGGCCCCTTCCTTGGCGAAAACATCTTCCCGCCAGCGGATCTGATAGGTATTTTCAGACATTTTCACAATGACGTTAACCTCAACCTGGACCGTTTCATTACCCACCTTTCCCAGGGGGTTTTCCTGCTTAACGATTTCATTCATTTTGCCGGCTGCCGAAGGAAGCAAAAATGCATACACCGAAAGCCAATTTTGTTTTGCAACGACCGGATCCAATGGGATACTGCGGGCCTTTTGCACAAATTGCCCTAAAAAATACTTGATCTCCCTTTCCTGGGGCACATAATTGGCCTGCCTTGCCGGACCGACAGCCTGAGCCAAGCCTTCGCTGTTCACCTGGACAACATACGGCACCACCATGCTTTTCGTGCTTTGATAAATTAAGCCAAAAGCTAAAATAATGGAAAGAAAGATCGACCCCAGCGCACATAACCGCCAATTAAACGCCTGAACCCGCGCCGTGCCAATTCGATTGTCCCATTCCGCTTTGGCCTTCATATATGGCGTGACCGGCTCTTCAAGGGGTTTATAATTGGGCGTTGGCTCATTCAGCTCCTTGACACTCATCATTCATCCCTCCCATAACCGCCAAGGCGACTTCAAAGCCCGTCATTTACAGGATATCCCGAATGTCCAACCCAAAATAATGGGCA
>JAKOSX010000193.1 GCA_029776595.1 Bacillota bacterium
GTAAACAATTGGTGGATGTATTTAATGTTCTGTTGAAACGTTTGTTCCATAAATAAACGAATTATGACGAGGTGCAATATGGCTGAAGCGACCCAGTTCTTTACTGCGCTGTTGTTGTCTCTTTTAAGGTATGTCAGCATTTTGCTCATCTGTTACCTCATTACCGCTTTTAGCTTTCCTTACCTCCTGCGGTTGATGCAGGAGAGCAACTTGCTGAAACCCAATTTCCGGGAGGAATTGATCCCGGCGGAAGCAGGCATGGTCTTTGTAGTATTGCTGCCTTTAACCATCGGCATCGGCATGTTCTTGAAAGTGAGATCCTTTACGACCATCAATGCCATCCTGTTTTTATTCGTGGTTATCGGAATGGGTTTTTTGGGCCTGTTGGATGATTTAATCGGCACTCATGAACACAAAGGGTTTCGGGGGCATTTCAGGGCGTTGTTGAAGGAAAAACGGTTGACTACCGGCGGGTTTAAAGCTTTTTTCGGCGCCGTGATCGCCATGGTGTTCAGTATGGCCACGGCCAGTTTGCTACAGGCCCATTGGAATCTGTGGCTGATATTGATTAACTTCGTTCTGGTGGTCCTTTCAGCCAACACCATTAATTTGTTTGATTTGCGGCCGGGCCGGGCCGGTAAGGTTTTTTTGGTCGGATTCGTGTTGATTTTGGCCTTCAGCAAGGATTTTGAAAATTATGTGGGTCTGTTTATGCCTCTTTTGGCTATTGTCCTGTATTATCTCCCCTTTGACCTGAAAGCAAGGGTGATGATGGGCGACGTGGGCTCCAATCTCCTGGGGGCCGCCCTGGGGGTGATGATGGCCTGGATGCTGACGGATTTGGGGAAGATTGTGGCTGCAGGCCTGCTGATTATCATTCAATTGTTGGCGGAGAAGTATTCTTTTACGAAAATTATAGAAAATAACCGTTGGTTGCGAAAATTTGATCAATGGGGACGAGGGGAGTTATAGTGCGGCTCGGAGCGCATTTATCTATTAAAAACGGTTTCGACGGTGCTTTGGCAAAAGCGGTGGAACTGGGGTGCGACGGCTTTCAGATGTTTGCGGGGAATCCCCGCGGCTGGGCCAGGAAACCCCTAGACGAATCGGAATATCAAAAGTTCATGGCGAAACGGGCAGCGACCGATATTTGGCCGGTGGTGGTTCATCTATCCTATTTACCCAATCCGGCTTCCGAAGACGACGAATTATATGAGAAATCAGTCCTGACCTTTGTTGAAGATTTTCGACGGGCCAACCGGTTGGGGGCTGATTTTTTTGTGTTTCATCCCGGAAAGGCCAAAGGGGCTTCCATGGAACAGGCCATGGAGCGGGCGGCGGCAGCGGTGAACCGGGTTCTGGAGGAAGTGGACGGGCCGACGGTGCTCCTCTTCGAAAACCAGGCCGGGGCCGGGACGGAAATAGCAGCCACCTTGGAGTCCTTGGCGGATTTAATCGGCAGGATAAAGCATCCGGAGCGGATCGGGATATGTTGGGATACCTGCCATGCATACGCCGCCGGATACGACATGGCGACGGAAGAGGGATGCGCCACGGTGTTTGAAGGATTCCGAAAATACATCGGTCTGGAATATTTGAAATTGTTTCATCTCAACGACTGCCTTGGAAAATTGGGTTCAGGCTTGGACCGGCATCAGCATATCGGCGCCGGGGAAATCGGCTTGGCCGGGTTCGCATGGATCCTCAATCATGCCATGTTAGGCCGGGTGCCTGGAATATTGGAGACACCGCAGGAGAATGAAGGGGACGACCTGCGGAATCTGGCCACATTACGGAGTCTGATACGGAAAGGTTGATGATGGGTGAAGGTGGTTGAACTTTATACCGACGGCGCCTGCTCCGGCAATCCTGGGCCGGGAGGATGGGGGGCCATTCTGATATACGCCGGCGTCGAAAAAGAATTGTCCGGCTTTGAACCCCATACCACCAATCAACGGATGGAGCTGACGGCGGCCATCGAAGGGTTGAAGGCCCTCAAGTACCCGTGCCATGTGAAACTCTATTCGGACAGCGCTTATCTCATCAATGCCTTTAACCAGCGCTGGATCGACAACTGGCAACGGAACGGCTGGGTGAATTCGCAGAAAAAACCCGTGGAAAATCAGGACCTTTGGCAGGAATTGCTGAAACTGGCCAGGATTCATACCATTGAGTGGATCAAAGTCAAAGGCCATCATGACAACGAGAACAACAACCGCTGCGACCGGCTGGCCCGGGAGGCCATTGCCCGGATGAATACGGGCACGTAAAGGGTACATAATGAAATCCCAATTTATTGGCAGGATTTTCTTTTTCAAATGGAGAAAAATATCGATTATATTACCTTTGAAGGAGTGAGACGGTTTGTTGACGCAAGAACAACTTCAGGAATTGACCGAAAAGGCCCGTCAGATGCGCGGCCATATCATTCGGATGCTGGCTGCGGCCAAGTCCGGCCACCCAGGAGGCTCGTTGTCTTCAGTGGAATTATTGGCTTATCTGTATTTTCATAAAATGAATATCGACCCCGACCATCCCAAAATGCCGGACCGGGACCGGTTCGTCCTGAGCAAAGGCCATGCGGCTCCCGTGCTCTATGCGGCCTTAGCGGAACGGGGGTATTTCGACAAATCGCATCTCACTTCACTTCGGAAGTTCAAAAGCATTATTCAGGGCCACCCGGATATGAAGCGCACGCCCGGCGTGGATATTTCCAGCGGTTCGCTGGGACAGGGGTTGTCGGTGGGCAACGGCATGGCCCTTGCCGCCAAATTGGACAAGAAAAACTACCGGGTCTATGTGCTGATGGGTGACGGTGAATTGGAAGAAGGGCAGGTCTGGGAGGCTGCCATGACCTCGGTCCATTATAAATTGGACAATCTGACCGCCTTCGTTGACTATAATCATTTGCAAATTGACGGTACCATCGAAGAAGTCAAATCCCTCTACGATGTGCCCGGCCGTTTCAGAGCCTTTGGCTGGCATGTCATTGAAATCGACGGCCACTCGTTTGAAGCCTTGGACAAGGCGGTGGCCGAAGCGGAAGCCACCAAAGGCCGCCCGACCATGGTGATTTTAAATACCTGTAAAGGGAAGGGCTGTTCTTTCATGGAAAATCAGGCCGGATGGCACGGAATGGCGCCGAAACCCGAAGAAGCGGCCTTGGCTTTGAAAGAACTGGGTTTTGACGCTTAAGCCGTGCATGGATTCGAAGATACGAAAGGGGATATAGCAATGGGCGAACGGGTAGCAACCCGTGATGCATACGGGAATGCGTTGTTGAAATTGGCGGAAATCAATCCCAACGTGGTGGTTTTGGATGCGGACCTGTCCAAGTCCACGAAAACCACGGCGTTTAGCAAGAAATATCCGGAACGCTTTTTCCAAATGGGAATTGCCGAAGCGGACATGATGGCTACTGCCGGCGGTCTGGCAACGGCCGGAAAAATACCTTTTGCCAGTACTTTTGCAATTTTCGCCACCGGGCGGGCCTATGATCAGGTCCGCAATACCATCGGTTATTCGGGATTGAATGTAAAAATTGCTGCAACCCATGCCGGGATCACGGTGGGGGACGACGGCGGTTCCCATCAGTCCATCGAAGATATTGCCCTGATGCGGGTCATACCCGGCATGACCATCTTAAATCCGGCTGACGCCACTGAAACGGAGAAATTGGTGCTGGCTGCCGCCGAATACGAAAGCCCGGTGTATATCCGTCTCGGGCGGGAACCCATGCCGGGGGTCTTCGGTGAGGATTATCAACCGGTGATCGGTAAAGCAGTCCGGCTCCGGGAAGGCAATGCAGCCACCATTATCGCTACCGGGATCATGGTAGAACGGGCACTGTTGGCTGCGGATATATTAAACCAAAAAGGGACAACGGTGCGGGTCGTTAATGTCCATACCATTAAACCGTTGGATGCGGCGGAGGTTATTAAAGCGGCTTGGGATACGGGAGCCATCGTCACAGCCGAGGAACACAGCACCATCGGGGGCTTAGGCAGTGCTGTCGCTGAGGTGGTCGTCCAAAACCGTCCGGTTCCGATGGAGTTCATCGGCATCAAGGACCGGTTCGGCCAGTCAGGCAAACCTACCGAATTGCTGACCGAGTACGGCATGGACCCGGAACATATTGTGGCGGCAGTGGAAAAGGTCATCGGACGGAAGAATTCCTGATTTCAAGCTGTTAAATAAGGAAAGGAGCGTTTCCATGTACAAGAAGATTGCATTTATGACCGGCGGAGGCGATTGTGCCGGAATCAATTCATTCATTGCGGCAGCCGTACGTCAGGGGATCAATCATTACCAGGCAGAGTTCGTCGGCATTAAGAAAGCGTTCGAAGGAGCCTGTTCCGACAACATTGAAACGCATCTGCTCCCGCTCGATTTGGAGACGGTCAGTTCGCTGGAGATTCAGCCCAGTACTATCCTGGAATCCTCCAGATTTAACCCGTTTTCCGAAGAGAACGTAGCCAAAGGTTACCCGCAAAAATTATTAGAGAACCTGAAGAAGATCGGCGTCGACGCGGTCCTGGCCACGGGCGGGAACGATACCATCAAGTCCTGTATGGGTCTGAGCAAAATGAACTTCCCGGTGATCGCCGCCCCGAAAAGCATTGACAACGATGTATCCGGTACGGATACGATGCTCGGTTATAAGACGGCTATCACATTCGGGGCTAAAGCCGTACGGAGTACGGCGGAATCCGCCCGGACCCACCGGCGCATCTCCTTGGTGGAGATCATGGGTCGGGATGCCGGCTGGCTGACTTTGGAGATCGGTATTGCCGCCGGGGTCGACATGATCCTGATCCCGGAGAAACAAGTGAGTTTGGAGACATTGTGCCAGCGTATCGAAGCACTTTATAAAAAGCAAAAATATGTGAATATCGCAGTGGCCGAAGGATTCCGCATCAAAGCCGACGACCCGGTGCTGTTGAAAGCGAAAGAGGAAAGTCCGGTGGTGAAAGCTTTGACCGAAGAAAACCTGGGCTTCGACGCCCACGGCAATCCCAAATTGGGCGGCATTGCCCAGATCTTGCGTCGGATCATCAAGATCCGGCTGGGCATCAAAAAGATCGAAGACATTCGTGCGACGGACCTGGGCTTTACCCTTCGCGGCCTGATTCCGGAAGCCGACGATGTGGTGCTGGGGACCCGCTTTGGCGTCAATGCGGTGAATTTGCTCTTTAACGGCGTATCCGGAAAGATGGTCGGACTGCAGGGGACGAAGATCGTCACGGTGCCGTTTGAAGAAGCCTTGGTGCAAAAGCCGGTGAACTGGAGCGACGAAGAGCTTCGCAGCGTTGGCGTGGTCTTTTAATCATGGATGTATACCGTTCGGGGAAAATATAAAATATGGATGAAGGAGTGATACGATTTGCTAGTAACTTCAAAGGCTATTTTGGAGGCCAGTTTAAACGGCTATCGGCAGGGCAAACCCTTCGCCGTGGGTGCCTACAATGTGAACAACATGGAGCAGATGCAAGGCATCATCAAAGCCGCCAAAGAGACCCAGTCTCCGGTGATCGTCCAAGTCAGCCGGGGCGCACTGAAATACGCGGAGGATAAATATCTGCGGAATATTATTATGGCCGCCGTCGAACTGAATCCGGATATCCCCATAGCTATCCATTTGGATCACGGCAACAACATGGAAAGCGTGAAACGTGCCATTGACCTCGGGTTTACTTCCGTCATGATCGACGGTTCGCTAATGGAAGACTCCAAGACCCCTTCGGACTTCGAATACAATGTGCGGATTACCAGCGAAGTCGTGAAATATGCCCATGACCGGGGCGTATCCGTCGAAGGCGAACTGGGAACCCTCGGCGGGATCGAGGACGGTGTCGGATCCGGCCAAACCCACTTGACCGACCCGGACCAAGCCGTTGAATTCGTGGAACGGACCGGCGTCGATGCGTTGGCCATCTCCATCGGTACCTCCCACGGCGCGTATAAATTCAAAGGTGAAGCCAAGATCGCTTACGACGTCATCGAAAGATGCCGAAAGAATCTGCCCAATACATATTTGGTTGCCCATGGTTCCTCCAGCGTGCCCAAAGAGCTGGTGGACATAATCAACCAATACGGCGGCCAGATGGAGCATGCCGCCGGCGTCCCGCTGGAAGCGCTCCAAAAAGCCATTGAATACGGTATCAACAAGATCAACGTCGACACCGACATCCGCCTGGCAGCCACCGCCGCCACCCGGAAATTCCTGGCCGAGAACCCGTCTAAGTTCGACCAGCGTGACTACGCCGGCGCAGCCCGGGAAGCCATCGCCCAGGAGATCATGAAACGGATGAACGCCTTCCATACCGCCGGTCACATCAAAGATGTGCCGAATTGGGGATTGGAAGAGATGAAAGAGATGTATAAAGGGAAGTAAGACAGTAAGTAAAAAAGCGGCCGAAAGGCCGCTTTTGATTTGCGAAAGTTCACCATTGGAGTAGCAGAGGTTTTCGTTTTATAACGTATAAACTACAGGTAAAATAAGGTTTAGAATGGACAGTAATAAAAGGAATATTGTGGATTGAGCAGAAGTTTTATAGAAACAAAGTTAGGATTGATTTTTCTACACATGGCTTCGAAAACATAGGAGTAGCAGTTAGATAGATAATTATTTATAAAAAGAGGCTGATAAGATGAATATAAAACTATCCGTGAAACCATTACATTTTCTGAATTATAAAAAATTAAAACCAAGATATCAAAAAGATGCCGAGTTTTTTGCGGAAACATTATCAGCAGCAAAATTAGCGAATAATTGTATTTATTTTGGAAATTTTGCTTTGAAGGCAACTAAAGGGGTCAAAGATAGTATTCAATATAATAAAACAGATGGAACTGATTTATTGAATAACCAACATGAGTATACTATCCAATTAATGTCTGGTGAGTTACAGCTTTCGCTACAATTATACGAAAATGTCAATTCACATTATCGATTATTTGCTTATACAAAATTTGGTGATATTAGAGGGATGGTCTTTTCTGTGAATTTGACAACAGAAAAAGAGTCAGACAATATTATATTTTTAACACAAAAATTGAAATTTGTTGAACAGTATGATGGAAATAAAAAACTTGCTCAAGCACATAGGCGGCAAAAACAAATTATAATGGCAGAAATAATTAAGAAGTTGGGTCTTGAAGTAACTGATAACAATGATTTAATTTTAGGAATTTTTGATCCGATAAGCAAAAAATTTATAAATACATCACCAGATAAGTTTCTGAATGACTTTATTGCAGTTTCACTTATAAAAGGACATTTTCAAGGAAACAAGGGATATGAATTAGATATTTTGCCATCATATAGATTGACAGAAAATAATAGTTATTGTAATACTCGAGATGACAATATTGATAAAAAATTGCCACGAAAAATATTAAATCAAAAAACCAAGAGAAACATTCCATTATCGTTAAGGTACAAGGTATTAATAAGGGATGGGGGTAAATGTGTGTTGTGTGGACGTTCAGCTAATGATGGTGTTATATTACATGTTGATCATATAACCCCTTATTCTCATGGTGGATTAACCGAATTAAGTAATTTAAGAACACTTTGTCAGGAATGTAATATTGGGAAAAGCAATAAGTTTATTGAATAAAAGAATCATGCGATGTGGATACCGATAGCGGGATCTGTCAAGAATTCTGTGCTTTTAACCACTAACCATATTAAGGCTGACGATCGGCGTCGTTCCGAAGGTGCAGGAGGGAGAACAGCGCTTTCTGTTGACGAAGAATTTGCAGGAAAATAAATGAAGGTGTGGAAATAAAATTGGATAAAACCACCCCGATCACAATTGAACAGCATTGACTTTCTGCAACGATTCCGGGTGACGGGGTCGTTTTTCTGTTATGGGGTGAAATTTGGGGGTATTTATAATGAATTCATTAAAAAAATTTTTAATAGAAAACGGCGCTTCCGATGTCGGTTTTGCTGATTTATCGGGAATAGCAACGGATCATCTACGATCCGGTGTTGCGATAATCTTACGGCTGCCTGAAGAGATTATTCGCTCCATTGCTGATGGGCCGAATATGGATTATTATAAC
>JAKOSX010000194.1 GCA_029776595.1 Bacillota bacterium
CGCAAAAAGTCCGATAGTTACCGAAAGAATCCGGCGGCAAGGCTGCATAATCGTCTTGTTCAGGGAGATAGGCATAGGGATGGGCCAGTACCTTCAACAGGCGTTCCATCACACCATAGTTACCCTCATTGACGGCTTTTTCCAACGCTTCTTCTACCCGGTGATTTCTGGGAATAATGGCCGGATTGTTGCTTTTCATCAATCGTTCCACCGCCTCCCGGGACTCGGACTGCCGGTTTAACCGGGCTTGCCACAACGGGTACCACGCTTCAAACTCCGGAGTTCCAAACAAGGCTGATGCCTCCGGCCGGCCCAGCGTCAATGCACGGAATGTATTGGTATAGTCCGCCCGGTACAATGCCATCATCCGCAAAAGCTCAGAAATTAGCTCTTCATCCTTGCTTTCTTCGCCAAATAATCCTAACTTGGAACGCATGCCGGCCAGCCACTGGTGACGATATTCCGCAGCGAAATCCGAAAGGGCCGCTTCCGCCAACTTCAATGCTTTTCCCTCATCCTGATCCAAGAGCGGCAATAACGTTTCAGCAAAACGAGCCAGATTCCACTCCGCCATCGAAGGTTGATTCCCGTATGCATACCGCCCCCGGACATCGATAGAGCTGAAGACCGTGGCCGGATCATAAACATCCATAAATGCACAGGGCCCATAGTCAATGGTTTCGCCGCTGATGGCCATATTATCGGTATTCATGACTCCGTGAACAAAACCGACCAACTGCCATTTGGCAATCAGTTGCGCCTGCCGTTTAATCACTTCCTGTAGCAAGGCCAGATACCTGTTTTCAGCCTGCAGATGTTCCGGATAATGCCGCTTGAGCGCATAATCCGCCAGTGTCCGAAGATCCTCGATCGTTCCCCGATAGGATGCATATTCGAAAGTACCTACCCGTATATGGCTGGCAGCCACCCGGGTTAACACGGCGCCCGGCAGCGGTTTTTCCCGGTATACCCATTCTCCGGTGGCCACCACGGCCAGGCTGCGGGTGGTCGGAATCCCCAAAGCAAACATGGCTTCGCTGATGATATATTCCCGGAGCATGGGGCCAAGGGCTGCCCTGCCGTCACCCCGGCGCGAATAGGGGGTTCGTCCGGAACCTTTTAACTGAATGTCAAAACGCTCTCCGAAAGGCGTCAACTGTTCCCCCAAAAGCAAGGCACGGCCGTCTCCCAACATGGTAAAATGCCCGAACTGATGGCCAGCATATGCTTGAGCCAGTGGCAAAGCGCCCTCGGGGACCCGATTTCCGGCCAATATCTCAACGCCTTCCCGGCTCCGTAATGCCTGAGGATTTAAGCCCAGAGACTCCGCCAACGCATCATTGAAAACCATCAATCGGGGCGAAGCCACCGGCACCGGGTCCTGAATACTGTAAAAAAAATGCGGTAACCGGACATAACTATGGTCAAAGTTCCATCCCATGGAGTCGGTATTTTTCGTCTGTGTCATCTACGCCTCGTACTTGCTTTTTATTTTTTTAGTGTTTTATAGTAATTATTAAGATAACCCGATTCACCGGAAGCAAATCCACATATAGTAAATTTAAATGCCAAAATCCTTTTCATAAGGAGAAGCCATGAAAAACATCGTTATTTTGGCCACCGGCGGCACCATTGCCGGAATTTCCGAATCCATCACCGATACCGCCAGCTACCGCCCTGCCATATTGCCCATCGAGGAGATCATACGTGGCATTGACGGTCCGCTCCATAAAATCGCCCGGATCTCCAGCGAACAAATCGCCCAAATCGACAGTGCGGAAATGACCCATCAGATCTGGTTTACGTTGGCCAACCGGATCAACGCGTTGCTAGCCGACCCTTCCGTTGACGGTGTTGTCGTCACCCACGGCACCGATACATTGGAAGAAACCGCTTATTTCCTCAACCTGGTGGTGAAGAGCGCCAAGCCGGTGGTGGTGGTCGGCGCCATGCGGCCGGCGTCGGCCCTCAGTTCGGACGGGCCCATCAATCTTTATAACGCCGTTCTGTTGGCCGCCAGCGACGAAGCTGCCGGCAAAGGGGTCTTAATCACCCTTAACAACACCATTAATTCCAGCCGTGACGCAACCAAAACCAACACTTCGCTCCAAGACAGCTTTAAAGCGCCGGAACTGGGATACCTGGGTTACATCATTGACGGCAGGCCCCATTTTTACAGAGAGCCAACCCGCAAACACACTTACATGAGCGAATTCAGCGTCAACGGCCTTTCCGAGCTTCCCCCGGTGGAAATTATCTACGGCCATGTGAACAGCCGGAGCACCCTGCCGATGGCTGCCGTCGCCGCCGGCGCCCAAGGATTGGTCTATGCCGGATTGGGAAATGGCAATATGTCCACGGACATGCGGATCGTTTTTGAAGAGATTCAACGCCAGGGAATCGTTGTTGTCCGGAGCACCCGGGTGAGCAACGGCGTGGTCACCCGTAACGGCGCCATCAACGACGATCAAAGCAACTTCGTCGTATCCGACACCTTAAATCCCCAAAAAGCCAGCATCCTTCTGGCCCTGGCATTGACCAAGACCAAGGACACCGCGGATATCCAACGGATGTTTTGGGAGTACTAATCCGGACCGGGCCGAAATGCCGCCGCGATCAACTGAAAACCGTACGTGATCAACGCCTCCTTTTCCACCCGACCATCTCCCGGAAGGTTCTCTCCTTGCTGCAGAACGAAGTTTAAAAAGCCGATGGAAAGATATACCCCCGCATACGCCCCCATCATCGGGTCCAAATCCTGGCGGATGCTCCCGTCGCGTCTTCCTTCTTCAACCGCTGCGGCCAATTTTTGAAACATGTCATATTTCAGCCGGGCCATCGCTTGAAAACGGCCGTCTGCATCCGGACCGGTTTTAATCCCTTTACAAGAATTCAACAGTCGGAAAGCGTCCGGGTAATCCTTTGAAAACCGGAAATATGCCGCACCGGCCAGATAAAACTTCTCATATCCATTGCTCCCTTTCTTCAAAGCTTCATCAAAATAGGAAATAAGCACATTGAACCATTTCAAAGCAACAGCAAAATACAGCCCCTCTTTGCTGTCAAAATATTGATAAAGCGTCCGCTTTGTAAACCGGGCTTCCCGTGCGATCGCATCCATAGATGCCCCGTCAAAGCCTTTTGCAAAAAAAATGCGTTCAGCCGCATCGACGATCTCCGCTTCTCTGGCCTGCTTTTCCTTTTCCCTTCTGCTTTGGTCCCCTGTCAAAATTTTACGCCCTCTCTTGACTTTATCATTTTTCGGAGTATACTTTCAGTATATTAAATATACTGTTAGTATACCTTTACTATAATGGATGGAAATATTGCTTGTCAACGGAACGATTCCATTCAACCCCATCATTGAAGTTGATGACATGAAAATCCTTAAAAGCGAGGCGATAAACTTTGAGGCCGATAAAGACCTGTCAAATCTGTGAAAACCTCTTTGCCGTCCGATCCGGATATTCCAATATGTACATCGTGGCCGACGGTTCGACCTTCATCGGGATTGACGCCGGCGCCAGCCTCCCAAGAACCCGGGCCGGTTTTGCCGCGTTAAACCTCAAACCCGGGCAACTCACCGCCCTTTTTCTGACCCATGCCGATCAGGATCACTGCCGGTCCTTGCCTTTGTTTGATAATGCCCAAATCTTCCTCTCCCAAGCGGAAATTGACATGATCACCGGCCGGCAGACGCGGATGTTCGGCATATTCCGCAATGAACTCCCTGAAAGTTATTCTGCTTTAACGGACAGCCAGATAGTGAGCTTTGGCAATATATCCGTCCGGGCCATTGCCACTCCCGGGCACACGCCGGGTTCCATGAGCTATTTGGTGAACGACCGATTCCTTTTCACCGGCGATACATTACGTTTGAAAAGGAACGAAGCCGGTCTCTTCTCTCCCCGCTTCTTCAATATGGACGAGGCGGCTCAAAAAGAATCGATACGTCAATTGGCCCGGTTATCCCATATCGACTATCTCTGCACCGGCCATCACGGAATCACCGGCAATTTCGAATATGCCATGGAAAAATGGAGGCAATAAACTATTACGTTCCCTACTTTACTCACGTCTCACGCCTCTTGCCCATGCCTAAATATGTACTGTTCACCGTAAACAGTAAACATTGTATAATGAAATCATGCTGAACAATACCTTTGCCTCACTCAAACATCTCAATTTCCGCTATTTTTGGTTCGGCCAATGGATCTCCCTCATCGGCACCTGGATGCAGCGGACCGCCCAGGTTTGGCTGGTCTATACCCTGACCCAATCGCCCTTGCTGGTTGGAATGTTGGGTGTATGCCAGTTCCTGCCGATACTACTTTTCTCGCTGTTTGCCGGCGTTTTCATCGACCGATTTCCCAAAAAGAAAATACTCTTGCTGACGCAGACCCTCTTTATGGTTCAGGCGTTCATCATGACCGCCCTGACCTACTTCGAAGCGATCCGGTACTGGCATGTGTTCATCCTGACGGCACTGTTTGGGCTGACCCAAACCGTCGACATGCCGGCCCGCCAATCTTTCTTCATCGAACTGGTGGGACCGAAAGACGTGATGAATGCCATCTCCCTCAATTCCACCATTGTGAATCTGGCCAAAATTTTGGGGCCGGCCTTCTCCGGGATTTTGATGATCAAATACGGCCTGGTTTTCTGCTTCCTGATGAACGGGCTGAGCTATATTGCCGTCCTTTTAGGCCTTTTTCTCATCAAAACCGAGAACTTTGTCGCCAAACGCCGACACCGCTATGTCCTTCAGGAAATCCGGGAAGGCATCCGTTATATCCGCAATCATGAAGCCCTGGTTACCAACGTCCTGACCATGGCAGTCGTCTGTACTTTTGCCATGAACAATGACGTTCTCATCCCGGTCTTTGCCAAATCGGTGTTGGAAAAAGGGGCTACCGGCTATACCAGCCTCTTATCCGCTGTCGGTCTGGGTTCGTTGAGCGCCGCCTTGGTATTGGCCACCATCAGCCAACGCGGACTTAAAACCGGCCGCCTGTTTATGAGTGCTGTAGCCCTCGCGGTTTTACAGGTGATCACTGCATTCGTCCACGTCTATTGGTTGAGTTTTCTGTTGCTCACCGCCATCGGGTTTATGAACCTGACCTTCATCAATACGGCCAATTCCCTCTTTCAACTGCAATCCACCGACGAATACCGGGGACGGGTCATGAGCGTTTACGCGTTTCTCAACCAAGGTTCCACTCCGTTAGGCAACTTCTATGCCGGTACCGTTATGGAGCATTTTGGTGGCAGCGCCGGATTCTTAACCTGTGGTTTGACCACCCTCCTCCTGATCATCCCAATTATGTTGAAAGCAAAAAAAGGGGTTTCCAAGGCTCTTCAACCTCAGCAACCCTCGTTCTAGCCCTTTTCTATTCCGGAAAATATATCTCGGCAACCCGGCCGGGCATCACGTCCACTTCCCCGATATAAGCCACCGTTTTCCCTTCCAATGTTACCCGGTAGCGGCCGGGCACAAGCTCTGTCAGGCCAAACCAACCGCTGCCATCCGTAAAAACTCCCCTCACATCGGACGGTTCACCGGAGAACGGTCCGTCGTCCGTTTCAGACAACCGTTCGACCACCACACGCCGCAATATCTCAGGCCGACCGTCTCGGTCAACAGCCGCTCCCATCAAGTATCCGGTAACCGGCCGTGTTTTCCATGGCATTTCCGGGACGGGAACCGGCGTCGGAAATACCGGTTGAGTCGGGACAAAAGTCTTCCAAACAGGATCCACATACCCGCCTTCCTTCGCCAGCACATCATAGAACCAACCATTGCTTTCCGGCAAATATTGATGGGGCTGTCTGGGCAAGGTTTTCGATGCTTTGAAATCATCTGTGCTGTATAAATGGGCGGCTCCGTACGAAAACAGGGCCACGCCGGCCGCCCTGTTCCCCAATGCCGACGGCGACTGGGCCCGGCGGATTTGCTCCAGAGAATCTTCAATATATTGCATGAAAATGCCGGGGCCAATGACGATCTGCCGCCCGTATTGATGATTCTTTTCCCATTCGATCCAACGGTTATACCAAAGCTGCTGGGTGGTGTTCCATTCGCTGAAATAGTTCATGGGAATTACCATATCGATCATTCCTGCTTCCAACCAGCTGCGCCAGTCCTGTCCGACATCGACATAAGCCCGGGATCTCTCCCAATCTTCATCGTTCACCGGCCCGTCGCCCCAGGTGATCACCGCCGAAGAGACTTTGATGTCCGGACGAACGGCCAACGCTTTCAGGTAAATCTTCCGGACCAAGTTTGCCGTCTGTTCCCGCCGCCATTGCTGCCAGAGGGGATCCTCCGGACTGGGCATGCCGCTGGTCCCGAACCGCTGATTGAAAAGCTCGACGCTGGTAGGATTAAATCCCCACTCCTTCCCGGCGTAACGGGAATAATCCAGATGAATTCCATCCACCTGATAATTGCGGATAACGTTCAAATACACCGCCGCCGTATAATCTTGGACATCCGGATGCCCCGGATCAAGATAATACGAAGGATATAACTGTTCCGACCATTCGTTTTTGGTTTTATCATACGTCCGGTAATAGGAAACCCAATTGTCACGGCCGACGGCTTTCGGCCCGTGAAGATTCCAAACATGGTTCGGATCCCGGGGAGGAACCGTACTGTTCCAAGCGACCAACGTATTCAGCCAAGCATGGACTTCGATACCCAATGGCCGGGCCCGGTCAATCAGATATTGTAAAGCATCAAAATCCGGTTCCAGGGCCGAATCTTCCGTGCGCGGTTCTATACTGTGGTTAAAATATGCATCTCCGCGCCGTCTGACCTGGACGATCAATGTATTGATATTGCTCCGGACAGCATCATGGATCAACTGATCCGCCTGGGCCGGTGTCTTGATCCCGTCCCGGAATGCATCAACCCACAGTGCCCGGACTTCTGGGCGGTTATCGGAAAATGCCCTGGCCGGGAAGCTGTCCGTCCCAAACGCCGTAATCATCAACCATCCTAACAGAAAGCAATATATCCAGTATCGTCGCATCATCGGTACCTCGATTTTGAAAATATAATATAACACCATTAGCATATCATGCTCCCGATGAAAAGGGTAGAGGTACGCTCTTTCCTCAGCTTGACATAGGCCTTCTCCACGGTGGCGGAGAGTTTACATATCCCCGCCCAAATTATGATATAATGAACCTGGGACTTGAGGAGGTAACCATGAAGTTTAAAGCGTATGCCATAGCCAATGAGATTGATCTGAACATCATCGCTGCCCAATGTAATATCCCGAAAAAATATACCTGGGAAGAACCGTTGAATTTACACGGAGAAACATTGGCAGCCATTTTGGGACATCCTCCCGAAATGCAACAACGGGTGATGATTTTCTCATTTGGAAGTATCGTTTTTATTAATACCGACACGGATGGCGAAAATCGGGTCTTGTCCTATCTCAAAACCATCATCCCCGAACTTGTCCAGAAAAACTATGCCCTATACAACGATGACTATGAACTCCGTGAAAATCCAAACATCGTATCCGACGATGAAGGAACCGATCTCATCTTCACCGATGAATATGCCGTGGTTCCCCGGATCGAAGCATTTCACGCCGAATTGATCGCCATCGTCATCGCCAAGTCTGTGGCTCTTGAAAAAACCGAAGACCAAATGGGAAAAATCCTCGACTCCCTGGAAAACCTCATCGATCGTTTGGAGAAAGCAAAATTACGAATCAGCGACAAAGAACTGGCGAAAACTACTGCTAAAATCATTCGTCACGAATATAACACCATCGCTTATATCATGATCCTGGATAAACCGGACATCACCTGGATCAACAGCGATGCTGCCCTATTTTATGAAAAAATGGCAGATTTCTTCGAATTGAACGACCGGTATGAAATTATCAAAACCAAGACCGATATCCTTAACGTCATCATCGACAACTTCTCGTCCATCAGTCATTCCATCCGCGGCCTGTTCGTCGAATGGCTGATTGTCGCCTTGATCCTGATCGAAGTATTTCTCATGGTTGCGGATTTATTTCGGTGATTTGGGACGATGAACATGAAACCCCATTGGCATCTCCATTGTTTTAAATTTTCAACTCAACCGGAACTCTCGCGGGTTGCGGCATTTTTCAATCTGCCCTTTTCCAAGAATTCCGATTATTTGCCGCTGGGCCCCGAAGCTATCCGGACCGTTCTCAAAGAACAATCCTCCGACAAATATGTATGGCTGTTCCGTTACGGCTGCATTTGCCTGATGAATTTCGAGCCGCTGGAAATTTATCGTTTCCTGAAATTTCTCGAATCCACGTGCGGAGTGGATTACCATCTGTTCTCCACGTACAACGAAAGCCATGTGCTGGAAGAAGAAGATCCCGCCGACCTTCAGCCGAAGACGGCTGCCGTTTATGCACATATCCTGGCCAAATCCACCGAATTAAAATACATGGAAGACACCTTGGCGGCCCAATTTGACCGTTCCGAAATCTTCATCAACGAGCTTCATAAAGGCTGGTTCAATTCTGACAACAGCATGCTTAAAAGCACCACCGTCCAGATGGTCCGGTATCAGCTGCAAATCCTTCACAGCCTACGAATTCTGGACCGCCCCGCCGAATACAATGCCCATCTGGCATTGCGCCGCCGCTATGATGAAGCCAGTGCCGAATATGAATTGCACAAACGGTTTGCCATCATTCAGCGGAAACTTGATGAACTGCACGGCATTTTGACGCCGTACCAGAAATTAAACCATGCCCAAAAGGCCCAGCGATTAATTATGATGGAGGTTTTTTTGCTTTCTTTATTTCCTCTGCCCCACCTTGTAAAATTAATTGTCCCAAAAATATTGACATTCTTGGCAAATATGTGATTATATAATTGATTTGTTATTCATTTGGCTTTATTTTTTTTGCGGAGGGGAACAGAATTGGCCGAGTATCAAATCAGCTTAATCAATGTGTCTAAAGACTACGACGGCACCGAAGCCATTAAAGACATCACTTTGCATATCCGCAAAAATGAGTTTTTAACCATGCTCGGCCCCAGTGGGTGCGGTAAAACGACCACGCTTCGGATTATCGGCGGATTTGAATACCCTACCAAAGGAGAAATTTTGTTCGACGGCGTGAATATCAATAACCTTCCGCCCTATCGCCGGAAGGTGAATACCGTATTCCAAAAATATGCCCTTTTCCCGCATATGAATGTTTATGAGAACATCGCCTTTGGGTTGAAAATAAAAAAACTGGACAAACGGGAGATCGACGAAAAAGTCGGCCGTATGTTGGAGTTGGTCAGCCTTTCCGGTTACGAACGTAGGGCCGTCAACTCCTTAAGCGGCGGCCAACAACAACGGATCGCCATTGCCAGGGCCCTGGTCAACGAGCCTGAAGTATTATTGCTGGACGAGCCGTTGGGTGCCCTTGACTTGAAACTCCGTAAGGACATGCAGCTGGAGCTGAAAGCAATGCAAAAACGGCTGGGCATTACCTTCATCTATGTCACCCATGACCAGGAAGAAGCGTTGACCATGTCCGACACCATTGTGGTCATGAACAAAGGCCGGATCCAGCAGACCGGAACCCCGGAATCCATTTACAATGAACCGGTCAACTCCTTTGTGGCCGGATTTATCGGCGAAAGCAATATCGTCGATGGCATCATGCTCGAAGATTTCAAAGTCGAAATCCTTGGCAAAGCCATCACCTGTTCCGACAAAGGCTTTGCCAGAAACGAACCGGTGGATGTGGTCATCCGCCCAGAGGACCTAAAGATCGTCGATGAAGACCAAGGCATTTTCAACGGCGTCGTCAAATCCGTAACCTTCAAAGGCGTCCATTATGAGATGATGGTCGAAGCCCACGGCGTGGACTGGATCATTCACAGTACCCGTTCACGTCCGGTTGCCGCCAATGTTGGTTTAAAGGTGGACCCG
>JAKOSX010000017.1 GCA_029776595.1 Bacillota bacterium
AATATTTGATAAACATCAGTTTTCGCACAAAGAAATAGCGGAATTTCAACGCGATGGTTTGATACGGATTGGGGATTGGCTCTTCCGGAAGTTGAATGGAACAACCGACGGAGGTGCCTTTCATTTCGTATGCGCCTTTGTTGGCAGCCTCCATAATTCCCGGGCCTCCTCCGGAAATGACGGCAATGCCCGCGTTAGCCAACAAACGGGCGATGTCCACAGTTGCCTGATAATAGGGGCTGTCTTCCCGTAAACGCGCTGAACCGAAGATGGAAGCCGCTGGGCCGATCTTCGACAGGGCGTCAAATCCTTCGACCAACTCTCCTAAAATCCGTAAAACCCGCCAAGGGTCCTGTGTCGTAAAGTCCACTTCCGGAGGGCAGGGAGATTGCAGTAATTCTTTATCTTCATTATCATAAAAGCCTTTCGGCTGTTGAAGTTGAATCATCATTGTCTTCCTTTTGCGTTGAAATTTGGGTTTACCGTGTATAGTTCAGGTGCACAGTATGAGGTCTTGGGTCCCGGGTTCTGGGTTATGGAAGGACGCTAACGCGTTCCTATCTAAAACCAGTACCTAACACCTAATACCTAGAACCCGATGCGATTTTCCTTTATGTTTTGGAACTGTCAACTGTCAATCATTCTAATCCGGCATCTAGCCCGGTACCCATGACCCTATTGTTCCCCGCGGGGGAGTGGATTAACCGTCTGGGTTTCGGGGATAATAACGGAAAATACCAAAGGAGGGTTTTCCGTGAAAGAGAATAATTCATCCGGTTCCGGTGGAATGGCCGATCCCAAAGAGAAATTGAAGTGGGAAACAGCACGGGAATTGGGCCTGGATGACGATTTGGCTGCCGGCGGCGACGAGCTGACTGTTCGTGAAGCGGGAAAGATCGGCGGAAATATGGTAAAAAAACTGATTGAAAAGGGTGAAAAAGCATTATCCGATGAAAGCTGAAGACGGCCGGTATGTGAAGGATTCTTTACATACCGGTTTTTTCTATTATGAGCGAAAAACCGGGAATTATCAGGTTAAATTATCAGATAGTACGTACCATACGGAATTACAACAAAGCGGCAGTTAAAACGGATAATTATAATCATGACAAAGAAAATAGTAATAAAACAGGTTGTCTTATGGTGGATAACATGTTAAAATTAAATATGTACGTAACAAACACTTATACATGCGTATTAATAGACGCAAAGCGAAAGGTGGTCATGGGATGATTCGAAAAATTATGGTGTTATGTTTGTGCGGGATGTTTATTGGCGGATTTATGGGGTGCGGCGGAGGTTCGTCACGGACTGTGAGCCCTAATCCCGGAGGGGCCGATGACATACCCGATCTTGATGCGGCAATTATTGTCGCGCCGGACGGAAAAGCAAGCAATCCCGGGACCCTCGCCAGTCCGACAACTCTTGAAAAAGCGATTGCAACCATCGGCCCAGGCGGTTTGATTTATATGCGGGGCGGGACGTATTATTATTCTTCGACGATTACCATTCAAATCGGAAATAACGGTACGGCGGCCGGCCGTAAAAAGATTTATGCTTATCCCAATGAACAACCGATATTAAATTTCTCGGCCCAAACGGAGAATAATGCCAA
>JAKOSX010000195.1 GCA_029776595.1 Bacillota bacterium
GGGACGGATATGGACTTTACCAACTTAAAAATCAGGGAACGCATCGACTTAGCCAAGCGAAACCTCCCGGATGATATCAATGATCCGCTCATTTTCAAAATGGATCCCTCGATGATACCCATCGTCTTTTGGGGTATGTCGAGTCCGAAAGGTTTGGCTGAAGCCACCCGCATTGCCGAAGATATTATCAAGCCCCGTTTGGAAAGAATTCCGGGCGTGGCTTCCGTTTCGATCGGCGGTGGATTAACCCGGGAGATACAGGTTCAGCTTTCTGCCGATAAGCTTGCGTTTTATAGAATATCCCCGGATTATGTCGCCCAAAAAATAGCCAGCGACAACATTAATCTTCCGGGAGGCAATATCAACGAAGGACGCAATCAATTAACCATCAGAACCATCGGCGAATTCAAAAGTGTTGACGAGATCAACAACCTGAAAATCACTCTTCCCAACGGTTCGATCATTCCCCTCCGGGAACTGGGCGACATTAAGGATACCTACCACGAACGGAAACAGTTGTCCCGAATCAACGGCGAAGAAAGTTTGATGATTGTCATCATGAAAGAAAGCGATGCCAATACCGTTTTGGTCACCCGCGAAGTCCGCAAAGCCTGGAATGAGCTCCAAGCCCAAATCGGTAAACAGGCCACGGTTTACAAAGTATTTGAACAAGCGGAATTTATCGAAAGTTCATTGAATAACGTGACTGAAAACGCTATTATCGGTGGTATCTTGGCGGTTATCATTCTCTATATGTTCTTACGGAGCATCCGGAGCACCATTGTTATTTCATTGGCCATTCCCATTTCAATCATTATCACTTTCGCCATGATCCACTTTTCAAAAATGACCCTCAATCTCGTCTCCATGGGCGGTTTGGCGCTGGGCGTCGGTATGCTGGTGGACAACGCCATCGTCGTCCTGGAAAGCATTCAACGTTATCGCGAGGACGGCTATCCGCCCCTTCAGGCGGCTATCCAAGGCGCATCCGAAGTAGGTTTGGCCATTACGGCTTCGACCTTAACATCGATTATCGTCTTTGCACCGGTATTATTTGTCGAAGATATCTCCGCGCAAATTTTTAAAGAAATGGCATTTACGGTATCCTTTGCGTTAATCGCTTCACTCGTTGTGGCTTTAACGGTCATCCCGACGCTTTCGTCAAAAATAATGACGGTTCTCCGCAAGAAAGAAAACAAGCCCATAGCCGCTTCGGATAACAACGAGTTCCGTCTCGGCAAAATCGAAAAAATATATCGCCATATGTTGGACTGGGCCGTCAATCACCGCGTGAAAGTCATTTTAATTTGTATAGCGGTCTTTTTCTTGGGAATTCTGCCGTTTTTCCCGCAACTGGGAATCAAAATGGAATTTATGCCCCCCATCGGACAGAAAGAATTCACCATTAGTTTTGAATTGCCGTTAGGAACCAACTTGGAAACGACCAATGCCGTAGCTCAAAAAATTGAAAGTATCATGGAGAAAAAACCCAATGTGGAAATGGTCTACTCAATCGTCGGTTCTTCAGGTTTTGGTTTCTCATCCAGCAGTGAAGAAAGCGAAAAAGGTTCTGTTTACGTAACCATGGAAAAAGGTACGGAAACCCCCATGGAAGAATTACTGGAAGATGCCCGCCGTTCTTTACAGGGAATGCCCGGGGTCAAAATCAATGTCGAAGAACAGTCGAACGGTCCAGGCGGCGCCAGCGCTCCCATCGTGGTCAATATCGAAGGCCCGGAACTGGATGTCCTCAGCAAACTGGCAGGTGAAGTCGAAACATTGATTCAAAGCATCCCGGACACTCGCGAAGTGACTACCAACTGGGAGACCGGCCGGCCCGAGCTCCAGCTCCGAATCAACCGCGAACGGGCCAATGCCTACGGTTTATCAGCAGCATCCATAGCCAGTACCGTTCAAACCGCATTTAAGGGTTCAGCGGCCACTCAAATCCGTCTGGACGGCGAAGAATACGACATATTCCTCCAGTTGCGACCGGATGACCGACAAAACATAAAGGATTTGGAAAGACTGTTTGTCCAATCCTCCAGCGGTATTGCCGTACCCTTAAAAGAGGTGGTTTCCTTCATTCCCGCCCAAGGACCAACCAAGATAACCCGCGAAAACCAAACCCGTCAGGTCCAAGTCAGTTGTAAATTTGTCGGGAAGGATTTGGGGGGATTGGCCAATACCATTGAGAGCCGTATTAAAAAGGAAATCATCTTCCCGAAAAATTACTCCTTCTCCATGGGCGGCCAGGTTAAAAATATGCGCGAGTCCAACATTGCGTTACTGGGTGCACTCATTCTGGCGGTACTCTTCGTCTATATGGTGATTGCCATTCAATACGATAACCTGATTCATCCCTTGGCCATTATGGGTACGCTGCCTTTAACCATTTTTGGCGTATCTTGGAGCCTTTACCTGACCGGCCATACCTTAAACGTCACTTCGATCATCGGCGTCATCATGCTGGCAGGAATCGTCGTGAACAACGCCATTGTTTTGGTCGACTATATTGAAACCCTTCGCAGACGCGGATTGTCCCGTCGGGAAGCCATCTTGAAAGCCGGGCCCACCCGTTTACGGCCGGTGTTGATGACGACCTTAACGACAGTTTTAGGGCTGATCCCCCTTGCTCTCGGCAGAGGGGACGGCGGAATGCTCAATGCTTCCTTGGCTGTTGTCGTCATCGGCGGTTTAAGCTTCTGTACCTTACTGACCCTGATCGCCATCCCGATCATTTATAGTATTTTGGACGATATGGCCATATGGGTTAAGAAAGTTATTTTCCACCGGGCCGATACTATCGAATATCCTCATCAATTGTAAAAAATGCCGCTCCACACGGGGCGGCGCTTTTTATCCAAACCAATCTGCCTTGTCATCATAAAAACCGTCGGGTAAGGTTATATTATGCTTAAAAATTATGTTAACCCTCTACGGATCTTTTCTGCTATCCCCAAAGAAGGATTGACGGCAAAGAAGTCGAATATATGAATTTGAACAATGATTAAATCATCTTCCATTTTATTCGTCGGTGGATGATTTACCCTAAACCATGTTTAAAGGAGTGATTCGATGCTGGAGGTTATCGGAGTTATTGCCATTGCCTACTTAATCTATTATTTCATCGAACATCAATAGGATTTTTACAGGTTCTTCGCTGAAGAACCTGTACTTTTCAAAAGAGGTTTCCGAATATGCGTCGTTTTCCGGTGTTACTCCAAAAAGAATGGCTGGATTTTTGGTCGGGCAAAGCATGGATCATTGCTTTGCTTTTACCGCTTTTTATCACCTTTCTATTTAACACGGTTTACCGTGACAGTGTGCAACAACGTTTTCGTATCGGGACCGTTAAAGGTCCGGATCCCATTTTAAAACCGCTTCTCATTGCCCCAGATTTTGAAACCGTACCTTTTCCCAGCTTGGAAACAGCTGAATACGCTTTGGAAAAAGAGGAAATTGACGGTGTCATCTACCGCCAAGACTCGCCGAACCGTTTTGTCCTCCTGACAAAAGGGGCCCGGGCCGCCCAATCAGCAGCTGTCGTAACGGCATTGAACGCTGCCTTGCTCCGCATCTACAGCAAAGAATCCATCCCCCGAATCGATCTGAAAACAACCGGTTCGGCTACACACGACCTCTTCAGCCTGGCATTACCCTTATGGCTGGTCCAAATCATCTTAACCATCTGCCTGTTGCAAAGTACGGCCAATATCGCCGAAGAAAAAGCCAAGCATACCCTCCATGCCATTCTGGTATCTCCGGCCGATCTGTCGGATTATTGTGCCGCTAAAATCCTTTGGAATACGCTGCTGGGCTTGGCCTCTATCCTTGTAACCCTATGGCTGACCCGCTTTTCATATAACCCGGCTTATTTAATCAGTTTTGCGGTACTGGGATGCCTGGTGTATACCAGCGCAGCCCTGTTCATCGGGCTGATATCCCCGCATCCGCTTTTGGCACGGACGTTGTCCACTGCCGTTTATCTAATTTCCGCCTTGCCGATAATGCTCAAAAATACCTCTCTTGGCTGGAAGTATCTGTTAAACTTCCTTCCGACTTTTTCTATTGTCCAAGGCCTGGAAAGAGCGGTTTTGCAACAACCCTGGCAAAGCTATCCGTCCATTTTGCTGCTGGCCATAATGGCAGCAGAATCTGCATTGTTACTAACCGTCCTCTTGGCTATTCTCAAAAAAAACATCGATTTTTGAGGTTACCATGGATCCGATCATTAGTGTTAACCGCCTTACCAAAAAATACGGCGAACGGATTGCCGTCAACGACATTAGTTTTCGCCTGTACCCTGGCCAAGTCCTGGGACTCCTCGGCCCCAACGGTGCCGGAAAGACCACCACGATGCGAATGCTTATGGGATTATCCAAGCCTTCTTCCGGTTCCGTCACGGTTTTCGGCCATGATACCCGCACCCATGCCAAACTGATCCATTCTCGCATTGGTGTGGTTTTTGAGCGTTCCAATTTATTTGAAAACCTGTCTGCTTATCAAAACCTGGCTTTATTTTGCCGGTTATACGATACGCCCCTTTCTGCAATTCAACCGTTACTGGAACGAATGGATCTCTGGTCCCGGGTTCAGGACCCGGTTAAAAGCTTTTCCAAAGGCATGAAACAACGGCTTCTCATCTGCCGGGCGCTAATCCATCGGCCGCCTTTGTTATTCCTGGACGAGCCGGCCTCCGGGCTGGATCCCGTCTCTTCCAAAATTATCTGGGACTATTTAAAAGAACAGATCACCGGCGGAACCACCATCGTTTTAACCAGCCACGACATGACGGAAGTCGAAGAACTGTGTGATATGATTGGATTTATGAATCAAGGGCACCTGATTACATTCGAAAAAACCAACATACTCAAAGCCCGCTTCGGCCAACCGACCATTCGGGTCACTTTCCAAAGCGACCAAGGCATGGCTGTGGAAACCCTGGAACCCACCCTCCAGAACCTGCAACGCATCCAATCCCTCTATGCCGAAAAACGCGTCATCAACCTTCGCTCCATGGAGGCCAGTCTCACGGAGATTTTTCAGAAGCTATGCGAAAACGGGATTCCACCGCAGACGGAAGTCAGAAGTCAGGAGCCAAGCGACAGGAGATAATTTCGGACATTGGCTCCCATTCATAGTACACAGTTCACAGTCACATTGCATAGCTGCATCCTGATATAAGGTCTTAGGTCATGGGTTCTAGGTTACAGGTTCTGGGTTATGGAAAGAACACTAACGCGTTCCTACCTAAACCCACTACCCAACACCTAGAACTTGATGCCATTTTCCCTTTACACTTTAAAACTGTCAACTGTCCCAACTGTCAACTCAACTTAACTCCTATCTCCTCCTAAACCAGTATCTGTTATCCAATACCTAACCCCCATTGTCCCCACTCCCATTGCGTATCTTACCTTACAAACAAATAACATCTACACCTAAATTTCTCGGTGATTATCGTAAAATTTTAATGAAAACTTACATAATGATGCTAAAATTGGCAGGTTTATTGCAGCGGTTTCACGAAAAATATATAGGAGATTGTAAAGTGAAAGGACGGTTTTTATGGCTAAAATTAATGAAAATTATTCCAAACTTCCGGGCAATTATCTGTTCTCCGAAATAGCCCGGCGTATTCAGGCATACCAGGCTAACCATCCTGAAGCGGACATCATCCGATTGGGCATCGGCGACGTGACCCAGCCTTTGGTTCCGGCTGTGATCGATGCCTTTCACCGTGGCGTTACCGAAATGGGCCATGCCGAAACCTTCCGCGGTTACGGGCCGGAACAAGGGTACGATTTTTTAATCGAAAAAATTATCGAAAACGACTTCAAACCTTTAGGCGTCCATTTGGACATGGATGAAGTGTTTATCAGTGACGGTGCCAAATGCGATACCGGAAATATCCAGGAAATCTTCTCACAGGACAGCATCATCGCTGTCACCGACCCGGTTTACCCGGTTTATGTGGACAGCAACGTCATGGCGGGACGTTCCGGCGCATTAGGCCCGGACGGGCGGTACGAACGCATTGTCTATCTGGCTTGCACCGAAGCCAACGGCTTAAAGCCGGACCTGCCCAAAGTCCCGGTGGATCTGATCTATCTTTGCTTCCCCAATAATCCTACCGGTATGACCTTAAAGAAGGACGAATTGAAAGTTTGGGTGGATTACGCCCGAGCCAACCGGGCCGTCATTCTCTTTGACGCGGCTTATGAAGCCTTCATCCAGGAACCGGATATCCCTCACAGCATTTATGAAATTGAGGGTGCCAAAGAGGTGGCCATCGAGTTCAGGAGTTTCTCCAAGACTGCTGGCTTTACCGGAACCCGCTGCGCTTATACAGTAGTGCCCAAAACCGTGATGGCTTATGACTCCGCCGGAAAAGCCCATTCCTTGAACAAGCTGTGGTTGCGCCGCCAAACCACCAAATTTAACGGCGTTTCTTATCCGATCCAGGTAGCTGCTGCCGCTGTTTATAGCCCTGAGGGCCAAGCCCAGATCAAAGCGGTGATTGACTATTATATGACCAATGCCCGGATCATCCGCGAAGGCCTTACCCAAGCCGGATTTAAGGTCTACGGCGGTGTGAACGCCCCGTATATCTGGTTAAAAACGCCGGACCATCTGAGTTCCTGGGAATTCTTCGACAAGCTCCTTTCGGAAGTCCAGGTTGTCGGTACTCCCGGCGCCGGTTTCGGCCCGAGCGGCGAAGGATACTTCCGGTTAACCGCTTTCGGAAGCCGTGAAAATACGGAAAGAGCGATGGAACGGATTAGATCGTTAAAACTGTAAAATAAGCGAAGCCCGGAACGGTTTCCAACCGATTCCGGGCTTTTAACGTATTAAAGTTTATACCTTACCGTATATTCAATCACATGTTCTCCTCCGGCAGGAACAGTCACATCAAATTCAACCTTTCCCGCTTCGCTTCTCCGGTAAGGATGATTATTTGCAACGATCTTCGCTTCGTGCCATGCGGAAATCATTTCGATGACCGTAATGCCGACGGACTCATTCTTATGATTGCGCAAAGTAATCTTATATGTCTCTTCCCGAAGGCCCTTTGCCGGTTCCTTCACCTGAGTCCGGACCCGTTCCCCGACGATATCAAAGGCATTACCGAGATTAATCCGGACTTTCTCATCCTTCGGCGTGTGTTCGATTCGGTCGACGCCGATCAATTGCAATGAGCCTTCATGGTCTGCCTTCTGAACCCGAATGGTCCCTTTGGGCAACGGCATCCCCAGATGATTGGCAGCGCTGTTTTCAAACTCCAGCATCACCTTGACCTTTTGGCCATCCAATGCCCCTTCATAGATATACCGTTTTTGTACCGGTATATCGGCTGCAGTCAACAGTTCCACCTGTTTCAACTGGTTATTTTTTAACGTGGCCGGACGGCCCAACGTATAAAGGTGATATTCGAAAAAGCTCTGTTCCCGGAAGCCTTCATTGGCCTTTTCATCATTCACGGTGGCCCTGAGATAAGCGACCGCTTTTTCCGCCTCTTCCGGTTCCTGACGAACATCGCCGGCCATCAATTTCAACCGGACATCAGAATAATCGATTCCGCTGTTATTCTTCAAAGTAACCCATCCCATCACGTCAATCCGGTCATCATCCCCGTTAATCGTCGCAATATAGTCCGCCTTCCAGGAAAGACCGCGGGTCAAATAACTCACTTCCACCAGACGCTTGTCCGTCGGATTGGCATTTTGAAGCTCCCACACCAGCCTGGGCCGAACCACCAAGCCCCGGGGCAGTTTCGGAAAATCAATGGACTTGATCTGTTCCGACTGAATGATCTGAATGTCTCCGCCGCCGGGTTCCGAACCAATGATCAAATTTTGCCAACCTTTATGCCACCCCGCCAGCAAATACCCTTCGATAATCCTCCCCTCAAGAGTGGTGATCTTTATCTTCTGCCCCAAATGTTTCTTAAATAACCAATCCTCGCTGACATCATCATGCTCAAAGTTTTGCTCCAAAACCCGAACGCCTGTTAAACCCGGCGTACGGATCATCACCGACGACGGATCCAGCAACGCGGAAACTTCGTCAAAAGTTAGGGTGCTGATCCCGGTTACCAACTGTAAATACCGTTGATCCTTGACCAATGCCAATTGATCGTTATAAATGGTCAGCTCGATTCCTCCAACCGGTTTATCCTGAGGAACTTCAGGTTTTTCGGCCGCTCCCCAGACCGTCATGGATAAGATCAAGGTAACCAGCAAACCCATACTCACGTATCGAGATACCCGTTTCATGGCACTCCTCCTCTCCTTTGCAATTTAGACAACCCGGACGGCTTTTTTGTTCCATAAACCATCCGTCCCATTCGCTGGATTTTTTCCATGTCTTAAATCTCCATTCGACAAGCGGGTCTGCAATCCTTTAAAAGATCCCCGTCCTTTCTGTTTCATTTTCCATGTGACAGTTTATTCCGGCCATCTCTGCGTATAAGGAGTCCAACGCGACCAAATCCTCGCGGTCGACCTTACGCAAACTGTCTTTGCCTAACAGCCGGGTCAATTCAACCATCTCCCGGACACAGCTTTGCAAATAATGATATAAATGGTCTCCGCCCAGATTCGGATCGAATTTTTGGACATCTTTTCCACCGAAGAACAACAACTCCGTCGGCGGTTCCCAAGGAATGCTCTTCGTCACCTGTGTATGGGTAATTAATAACGTAGCGGCCGTTCCGATAAAGACCGCATCAGCGCCCAAGGCCAAACACTTTAAGAAGTCCCCCGGATTGACCAAACCGCCTCCGACCACCAACGATACACGGCCTTTCAGGCCGTTCTTTTCGAAAAAACGGGCGGCCCGGCATAAAGCCGGAAAAAACGGCAGTCCCGTATGATCCTGAAAAATCGGCGGAGATCCGTGGGTCCCCCCTTCGCTCCCGTCAAACGCGATCATATCGGCTCCGGCCTCTGCCATAATCTCCAATTCCTTCTCCAGATAATGTGTAGCGCCGAATTTAAAGGCGACAGGCACCCCGCCGGTTACGGATTTCAAATATCGGACGAAACCCGCCAAATCATCATGCTCCGCCTTGGGCAAATGGGTATCGATGAGCAGGTCCAAACCGGGAATGGTCCCGATACGCTGAGCGAAATCCGGCGTAAGTTTATACCCTTTTATCCGGATGGGCGCCGAAGCCCAAGCGGCATGCCCCAATCCAATCTCAATAAGTTGAGCCTGTTTCAGAATGCTTTCGTGCCGGGACCAAAATCCCCTGGGCAACTGCAGGATATACCGGTCAACCCTATCCTTGATCTCTTGGAGAAAAGGGCCGTTCCCCGAATTAAACCCCGTCCCTGCCAAATTAACCGCTCTGGCCAAAGCGAACTTCGTGGGAATACTGAATGAATTCCCATAAGACATCGCTCCTAACAGAATCGGAATTTCCAACGTCAAAGGCCGTTTGGCCCTGGGCCCCAACACCACTGATGTATCCACCGGAATATGATCATCCAAAGGTTTTCGGGAATAATATCCGGTGACAAAATGGATCTGATGAAGATCAAAACGATGCACAGGACTGCCAAAAGGTCGGGATATGGGTTCCCCGTTTTCCGCCCGAAGCAATGCCTCAAAAAAATCCGGCCAGCCAATTTTCTTCGCCAAATTCAAATTTTCATACCACTTTCTGGAGTTCAAAAACTTCACCATTGCCTTTGCCAGCCGGCGCCGCACCGAAAAAACAGCGATACAGCCTGATAGTGCCAAACTGCCCAACAACGTCAAACAAGCCGTCAAAATGAATTTAATCATGGGATACCTCCCGAGAACCCAGTGGGAATAAAGCCAAATCGGCACCGGTCATCCGAGCAACTTCCGTGCTGAGCGCGGACAAATCTTTCACCGAAAGCTCAGCATAAGAGCTTCTCCCCATGGACCGCATGCCCAATATCATCTCCTGATGGCAACTGGTTAAAAATCTGGCGATGCTCTCAGCGCCTTTATCCGGATCCAGGCAGTCTTTAAACCTGCCCCGTTCATAGACCAGTTCGGTAGGAGGTTCCCAGGGAACCACTTTGGTCAATTGCAAATGGGCAATGACAATCATAGCAATGGTTCCAATGTATACCGCATCCGCCCCTAAAGCCAGTGCTTTTAAAAACTGCCCTGGCGTATACAACCCTCCGGAAATAATCAGTGAAATCCGTTTATTCAAACCATGCCGACGGAGATAAGCAGCCGCCCGGCATAATGCCGGTAATGTGGGTAAACCGGTATCATCGGCCAAAATAGCCGGCCCATAATTAATCCCGGCCTCCGCTCCGTCGATGGTGATAAAATCGATATCGGTCCCGGTGATAATTTCCAGCTCTTTCTCTAATAAATGAGTTGCCCCGATCTTCACCCCGATAGGAACACCGTCGGTTACATCCTTCAAATATTCCACCAGCCGTTTGAGCCCCTTTCGATCATGGGCCTCTTCCAACTGAGTCCCCATCTTCACGTCCGTGCCGGGAGGCAATTTCATATAATCCCGCAATTCATCGCTGATATACTCGGCACTTATCGTTACCGGGGCAGAAGCCA
>JAKOSX010000196.1 GCA_029776595.1 Bacillota bacterium
GTTGGCGTGGCGGATGTTGAAGGGAGGACATATCCCGGAAATCACGTGATTGTTGCCACGGGTGGTGCGTCTTATCCCGGTACCGGCAGTACCGGCGACGGCCACCGGTTGGCGGAAGAAGTGGGGCATACGGTAAAACCGATTTTCCCTTCATTGGTCCCGTTAGAGACTCTGGAAGACTGGCCGACGCGCGTGGAAGGGTTAACCCTCAATAATGTTAATGTTTCCTGTTATCATCGTGGGAAAAAACTCCATGCGGAGTTCGGTGACTTGCTGTTTACAGGGTTCGGGGTTTCCGGGCCCACAGTCCTTTCGCTGAGCCGCAGCGTGGTTCCGGCGGTATTGGATGATCCGGCTTCGGTTACCTTGGTCATCGACTTGAAACCGGCCTTATCCATGGAAGAGCTGGATCGTCGCATCCAAAGGGATTTCGCCAAATTTACGAACAAACTTTTTAAAAACGCCCTCGACGAATTGCTGCCGAAGAGCCTAATCCCGGTAATGGTCGATCTTTCGGAGATTGACCCCCTAAAACCGGTCCATCAAATCACCAAGGAAGAACGGGCGAGACTGGTCCGATTGTTCAAAGGACTGACGTTAACCGTCACCAAATCACGTTCGTTTTTTGAGGCTATCGTGACTGCAGGCGGTATTACGGTGAAAGAAATCGACCCGAAAACCATGGAATCCAAGTTGGTCAAAGGACTGTATTTTGTCGGCGAAGTGGTGGATGTGGACGGCTATACCGGAGGTTTCAACCTGCAAATCGCTTTTTCCATGGGGTATGTCGCAGGCAAGGCAGTTACGGCCGCCGGCAACAGCCGGATTTAGGGGATGTTTTAGAAAGTTTTAAAGTTAGAATACTTGTATCGGTGGATAAATTATGGTAAATTTAACTAAATATCCGGTAAAATGCACTCGTTCGGGTGCTTTTATTGCTATTGGAACCAATGGAGTGCGATGGGGGTGTTCCCGGTGAGTGAGACCACCAGCAAAGAAGTTGCCAAATGCGCGTTAACCATGGCCATGACCATGTCGCGTGAGGATGAGAAACGAATCAAAGAGGAGTTTCGTGCCCGTGAAATTCGTTCGGCTGCGGTGGACTATGGCGGAGAGGCTATTAACAGCATGAAAACCATCGTCGAACGGACGGTGGTTGCTGCCAAACGGGAGATGATCATCAAAGATTGCCATGCCGAGGAAGGAGCCATCGCCGGCGCCACACGGGAGGCCATGTCCCAGATACTCCCCAAGGCTATCGGATTGAATATCGGAGGCAAAGTGGGAATTGCCCGAAAAGGGGATCATCTCAGTGTTGCGGTGTTTTTCAGCATCGGCTTGATTCATCTGGACGAAGTGGCCGTCGGCCTCAGCCATCGGGCCATCGGCCAGTCATAGACCATTTGTCAGCATTGCCAAATCAGACAGGACGGAAGGATGGAAAAGATGGAGCGAATATGGGCGGTCCGGGGAGCGACCACGGTGGAAGAAGATCGGCCGGAAACGGTATTGGCCGCAACGCGGGAACTGTTGACAGTGCTTTTTGAAAAAAACCGGATAAGTCCCGAACAGATCGTCAGCGTGATCTTTACGACCACGCCGGATATCACCAGTGAATTTCCGGCTGTCGCTGCCAGGCAATTGGGTTTAACCGACACCCCGTTGATGTGTGCGGCGGAAATCGCTAAACCGGGTGCATTGTCTCGGTGTATCCGAGTCATGATTCATTTTTATACGGCATTGGAAAAACATCAGATTATCCCGGTTTATTTGCGGGATGCAGTGAAGTTAAGGCCGGATTTGCAATCTCGATAAAGAGGAGCATTGTTAGCATGGATTTTACCAAAAAAACGCGGGAATGTGTTCAGCAGATTCATCCGTATGTGCCGGGGAAACCCATCGAGGAAGTCCAACGGGAATTGGGCATTACGTCGGTGATTAAGATGGCGTCCAATGAAAATCCCTTGGGGCCATCCACCGAAGTGCGCCAAGCGTTAGTCCATCATCTCGATAAAATCAACTATTATCCGGATGCCAATGCATTCTATCTTAAAGAGGCTTTGGCCAAAGAATTGGATGTGCCTGCGGAGATGATCGTCTTCGGCAACGGTTCAGACGATGTCAATAAAGTTCTCGGAGAAACCCTGCTCAATCCCGAGGACGAAGTGATCATCCCTCAGCCTACGTTTAGCCAGTATGAATATATTACCTTGTTAATGGGGGCGAAACCCGTCTTTGTGCGGGGAGAAGGGTTGGAGCATGACCTGGGGGCCATGTTGAAAGCGGTAACTTCCAAGACCAAAATGGTTTTCATCTGTAACCCCAACAATCCCACCGGGACCATTGTCCGCAAAGATGAACTGGTACGGTTCCTCACCGCTCTGCCCAAGGGAATTACGGTGGTTATCGATGAAGCTTACGGAGAGTTTGTCACCGACCCGGACTTTCTTTCCGGGCTCGATTGTTTGAAACAGGGATTCACCAATGTGGTGGTTTACCGGACGTTTTCCAAAATTTACGGATTGGCGGGCTTGCGATTGGGATACGCTGTTGCCGATCCGACGTTGACCGAACAAATGAACCGGGTCCGGGAGCCGTTCAATGTCAATCTTCTGGCGCAAATTGCGGGGATAGCCGCATTAAACAGCAAAATGCATTTGAATCTCAGTAAAGAATTGGTCAAGTCCGGCCGGAGTTATTTTTATGAACAGTTGGATGCCATGGGCGTCAAATATCTTCAGACACAGGCCAATTTCATTTTGATCCATTGTGGCAAAGACAGCCGGGACATTTATGAATTTTTGCTTCAAAACGGCATTATTGTCCGGGCTACCCATTCTTTCGGTTTGCCGGAATATATCCGGGTGACGTTCGGGACGGCCGAGCAAAACGAGCGCTTCTTTAGAGTGTTTAAGCAGACTATGAGCGCTGAGAGCCTTTAAAACATCCGCCCCAAAACCATGAAAAAGGAAGCGTCGGAATCTTGGCTGACACTGCAGCCTACCGTCAGCGGGCCGAAGAAGGTTGATGTATATAATCCCATGGAGACATCGGCGGTGAGCCGCGTTTCGGACCATGAGTCGAAGGCGTTTCCGGTTTCCAGCCAAATACCGGCATAGACATCGGTCCGTTTGGACCAGCGCGGGAGAAGACGAAAATAACCTATGGTTCCCAGGACATAATGATCGCCTTTCAATTGGTTGAAGGCATGAGCGCTTAAACGGAAGGGCCCACCCAGATTAAATTGTTGCGCAGCCGGAAGCTCCCCGGAGGAGATTCCGGCTTCCATATTGATGAGGAACGATTGATGTTCCGTTATCGGAAGATTGGCTCTGTAGCGGATTTGTGCCAATTGGAAATCGGAGCCGCCGGGGGCTTTCAGGAAATGTTCCGCCGACAGTTGGAACAAAATATTTTTAGCCGGGAAGGTCAGACTGTCGCCGGAATGGTAAGCCAAGGACCATCCGGCCGATTCCACCGTTCCGCTGAAAGCGTCCAGCAATTTTTCTCCCACTTTGGTCCGGATGTTCTGGTGGCCGTAGAGATAACCCAGGCGAAATTCCCAGTCTTTATCCACGGCAAA
>JAKOSX010000197.1 GCA_029776595.1 Bacillota bacterium
CATTCCTTTGCGATCTCGCCACAAACCGCCGTTTCGGCTTTTAACGGCAAGATCCGTACGTTTGGTTGCCAATAATGGGTCTTTAAATACGACGATGCGGGCAATGGTATAAATGCCGGCGTCGTTTAATTCGCGGACCAGTTGTGGCAAATTGGCGATACGTTTGGAAGAAGAGTTGATTTGCTGGGCCAAAGGAACGGACGAGGGATAACTGATATATCCGGTATCGTCTTTAACATCGATAACGATGGCATTGATTTTGGGATGGTCTTTGACGAACTGGATTAATTCGGACATGCGGCCGGATCCGGATACCCAAGCCGTCGCATAAATGCCGCGGATCGGTTCTTTGACCGGACGGGCTGTCGTCGGTTCATCCGACGGTTCGGTTTCAGGCTGGGGTTCGGCCTGGGGTGGGGCTGTTTCAGCGATTTGGGCGGATGAAGGCGGTACATTGACAGAAATGGGTTTTTGATTGACAATCGCTTTTACGAGAAATGCTGAAGCGAGTATAGCAATGACGATAACAGGTATAATTCTTTTCATGATGACCCTCCAGATCTGGAGTAATATGGTTGCCACGTCTAATTCGATAAGGAAGGGAATGTTCCTCTAAGAAATTGCAGGGAAGCATATTTTCCAACGAAAAATTGCATAATAAGAAAAAACCTCAAGGAAGTGGGAGATAATGAAACGGAATCTATGGCTTGTGGCAATATTATTAATGGCTGCAGCGATGTTTATGGCGCAACAAGTTAAAGCGGATTGGGTCTACACCGTTAAACGGGGAGATTCCCTGTATAAAATCGCCCGAAAGACGGGTACGACAGTGAAGGCTCTCAAAAACCGTAATGGTTTAAGGAGTAATTTGATTCGAATCGGTCAGCGTATTACGATACCTACAGGAAAAGCGACTACCACCAAAAAAGTGACCCGGAAGGCCGGTGACATTGAGCTTTTGGCTCGAATTATTCATGCTGAAGCCGGTTCGGAGCCTTATATCGGAAAGGTGGCGGTTGGTGCGGTTATTATGAACCGGGTGCAAAACCCGAAGTTTCCGTCCAGTATCGCCGGAGTCGTTTATCAGCCCCATGCCTTTGAATCGGTGAGCAATGGGCTTTATACCAAACCGGCCAGCAAAGCTTCTCGAAAAGCAGCTCAAGATGCCATTTCAGGGTGGGATCCTTCCGGTGGAGCTCTGTATTTCTTTAACCCCGCGAAGACGCGGAATGCCTGGATTTGGGCACGGAAGATCATTAACCGTATTGGAAAACATGTATTTGCCATTTAATGGGATTTGATATGGACAGCATAGCGGATCATATAAATAAAGGAGTGGAGGTCAACGATGGGTCTGGTTCATTGGTTGGTTCGGTTTTTAATCCCCTTTGCCGTTTTATACACGATCGGTTATTATGTTCCCGGGTTCAGTGCCCTAACCATTGGTTGGATTACTGTATTATCTTTCTTGATCATGGCGGGGGACTGGTTGGTTGAGAAGGCATTTCCCATGGAGTTTTTAGGAAGATTTCAAGACGGAGTGATCAATTTTTTGGTCTCGGCTATCGTTATCTTTACGGTGACTTTGGGCATTGAATACGGTAATGTCCCGTTGCCCGCCTCGTTGTTGGCAGCGTTGATTATCGGTATATTGATGATCTTTGTTCCGCGGGAAGAACGGCAAGTTTCAATGGAAAAAGCTTAAAAAAAGGCCGTCCTTTCGGACGGTAAAGGAGGATGGATTTATTGGGGGGGTAGTCAGAGAGAATATCATTGATTGCTTTCACTATTTATATCGGTTGTTTCCCATAAAGGTTTAGACTTAATCCATAATTTTATCAATATAAATAATAAATAACTATAAATAATAAATAACTCCATACTGATTTGATGAACATATCGGGATAATTCGTTTGAATACTGCTTTCAAGAGCAGTATTTTTTTACGCATATGTTTACATTAAAGCGAAGCGATTTATAAATTGACAAATATTCCGGATGGATTATAATAAAGAAAAATAAGGCACATTATGTATGACATAATAGATATTAAAATATTGCCATGATGATGACGGAGGGATGCGGATGAATAGCAATGCCGTGTTAAAGGGAGTGGAACGGGCGCCGCACCGGGCGCTGTTCAAAGCAATGGGTTATACGGATGAGGAATTGTCCAGGCCGTTGATTGCCATCGTCAATGCGGCGAATGAAATTATACCCGGCCATATTCACTTGGATAAAATTGTGGAGGCCGTCAAAGCCGGAGTCCGGATGGCCGGCGGGACGCCGATTGAGTTCGGGGCCATCGGAATCTGTGACGGGATCGCCATGGGCCATATTGGTATGCGGTATTCGTTGGCCAGCCGGGAGTTGATTGCGGATTCGGCTGAAAGCATGCTGCTGGGGCACGCTTTTGACGGCGCGGTTTTCGTTCCGAACTGCGATAAGATCGTACCCGGCATGTTGATGGCCGCGGGCCGGGTGAATATACCGTCCATCTTTATCAGCGGTGGCCCGATGATGGCGGGAAACTTTCGGGGAAACCGGGCGGATTTGAATTCAGTGTTTGAAGGGGTTGGCGCAGTGGCGGTTGGAAAGATGTCCGAGGCCGATCTTTCCGAGCTTGAAGATTCGGCGTGCCCGGGATGTGGATCCTGTTCCGGCATGTTTACCGCCAATACCATGAACTGCCTGACCGAAGTATTAGGGATGGGCTTACCGGGGAACGGGACGATTCCTGCGGTGGATGCCCGCCGGATACGGTTAGCTAAAAAGGCGGGAATGCAGATCATGGAGCTGGTTGCCAAAAACCTGCGGCCCCGGGATATCATGATCGAAGAAGCTTTTGCCAATGCATTTACCGTAGATATGGCCATCGGCGGTTCAACCAACACGGTATTGCATCTTCCGGCCATTGCCCATGAACTTGGGATCCGGATCGATCTCAACTGGATCAATGAGATCGGGGCTAAAACGCCGCACTTGGCTTATTTGCGGCCGGGAGGCATACATCATATTCAGGACTTGGACGAGGCCGGAGGAATTTCCGCGGTCCTCGCCGTTCTCCATCAACAGGGGTTAATTCATGGTGGGACCTTGACGGTGACCGGGAAAACCCTGGCGGAA
>JAKOSX010000198.1 GCA_029776595.1 Bacillota bacterium
ATTGAATGATCTCGAAAAAAATACGGATATTATGCTGATCGATACGGGGGCAGGCATCTCTCAGAATGTCCTCAAATTTGTATTGGCCGCCGGAGAAGTGATCGTCGTCACTACACCGGAACCGCCGGCGCTTACCGACGCTTACGGCATCATTAAAGTGGTGGCCAGCGCCCGGCCGTCGCTGCCCATCTGGGTTGTCGTGAATATGATCCGGGACAACCATGAGGGAAAGCAGGTGATGGACCGGTTATCCACGGTATCCAAGCGGTTTTTAGGCATTGATCTGCTGAATATAGGATTTATTCCGATGGATCCTAATGTCCCGAAAGCAGTTAAAGAGCAGCAGCCTTTTGTCCTCGGTCATCCCCGGACGCCGGCTGCTCAAAATGTATTTCAGATTGCCCGTAATCTTTTGGAACGTTCAACGAACCGGGAGAGTTCGGGCGGCGGCGGATTCTTCGAGCGCCTTTTGAAAGGAAAATTTCGCTAATAATATAAACAAAAATTGATAATCAGTTAAGAAGTTGCATTTTTGTTTAAAATTATTTAAAAAACGGCAGGAATTGTCCTTGAAAAGTCTAATTTTACCTTTGGAGGTGGGATTATGGATACATCCCAATATCTAAGCGTTTTTATGGATGAATGTCGGGAGCATTTGCAGACATTGAACCAGTCGCTCCTGGAATTGGAGCATGACCCCGAAAATTCATCCATTTTGGATCAGATATTTCGGGCTGCCCATACGTTAAAAGGCGCTTCGGCGACCATGGGCTTTAATAAAATGGCCAATTTAACCCACACCATGGAGGATGTGCTCAGTAAATTACGGTCCAAAGAATTGACGATGACGCCGGAGATCGTTAACACCCTTTTTGAAGCGGTGGATCTCCTTGAAATATTAGCCAATAAAATCGGTGAAGGCAAAGAAGAAGATATCGAGATCAGCGGGGTTGTCCAAGCGTTGCAGTTATTCACCGTCAGCGGCGTTGCCGTTCAACCTCAGCAGGAACGGAGAAAAAACATTCAGCTTCGTTATTTGGAAGCGGAAAAGGATGAGATTTTAGCGGCGATTAATGATGAAACGGGGTTGTACCATTTTACGGTGAAGATGGCGGAAAACTGTGTGCTCAAAGGGGTACGGGTTTTCATGGTCCTCCGGGAGATCGAACGGCTGGGAACCATCGTGAAAAGCGTGCCGTCGTTGAAGGATCTCGAAGATGAAAAGTTTGATCAGGAGTTTATTGTCGCGGTGTTGATGTCCAATCCGCCGGAAGAATTGGCCAAGTGTATCGCCAATATCACCGATATTGCGGAAGTGAACTTTGAAAAGATCGACCCTCAAAATCTCCCGTTGGAAAAACGGGCCCAAAACCAAACGGTGGAAGATCGGGTCAAAGTTACCGGCCAAACCGTTCGGGTCGATATCCGGAAATTGGACGTTTTAATGAATTTGGTAGCGGAATTGGTGATCCATCGTTCCCGCCTGGAATCTATCGGGTCCGTGCTGCAATCCAAGGACTTGGATGAAGTTGTGGAACAAGTCGGCCGTTTAACCTTGGATTTACGGGACAGCGTCCTGAAGACCCGGATGGTCCCCATCGAAACGGTATTTTCCCGTTTCCCCAGGTTGGTGCGGGATCTTTCGAAAGAATTGGGTAAAGAGATTGAACTGATAATCGAGGGCGGCGAGACGGAGCTGGATCGGACCGTTATCGACGAGATCGGCGATCCGCTGGTCCATATCATCCGCAATGCCGTGGACCATGGCATTGAACCCCCCGAGGAGCGGGAGAAAGCCGGCAAGCCGAGAACCGGAACCATCCGGCTCAATGCATATCAGGAAGGCAATAACGTGGTTATTGCCATCGAAGATGACGGTCGCGGGTTCAATGTGGAAAAAGTGAAAGAGAAAGCCCTCAAAATGGGCCTGGTCACCAAAGAAGCCCTGGCGGAGATGCGAGAGGATCAGATCCTGGAACTTACGTTCATGCCCGGTTTTTCGACTGCCAGCAAGGTGACGGACGTGTCCGGCCGCGGCGTCGGCATGGACGTGGTCAAGACCAAGGTCGATTCGTTGGGTGGCATGATTCGGATTCATTCGGTATTTGGCCAAGGATCGCTTTTGGAAATCCGCCTTCCGTTGACGCTGGCAATTATTCAAACCTTGATGGTTCAGTTGGGGAAGGAGATTTATGCGATTCCTTCCGGATATATCGAACAGATTATCAGCCTGCGGCAGGATGAGATTAAACAAGTCCGTTCCCAGCAAGTATGTATGCTTCGCGGCGAACTGATTCCCATTATCCGGCTGCAGGATGTCTTGGATACGCCGGACGCCATCAATCACGAGCTGGAAGAGTTGGACGTAGTGGTGCTTCGGGTCGGCGACCGTCTGGTCGGTTGTGTGGTTGACAGTTTGCTGCGCCAACAGGATGTGGTCATTAAGTCCCTTGGCGGGTATCTGGGTTCGGTGAAAGGGATCGCCGGGGCGACGATCCTTGGAGACGGAAAAGTGGCGTTGATTATAGATATCAGAGCGGTGGCTTAATACAAAGGGGGTGTTGAAGATGAAGGCTAAAGAACAGATTGTCGAGGAAACGAAACAGTTAATCATCTTCAAACTTGGAGAAGAAGAATTCGGCGTGGATATTCTTCAGGTCCGGGAGATTGAAAAACTGGATCAAAATATTACCCGTGTGCCCAAGGCACCGGCATTTGTTGAAGGCGTGATCAACCTCCGCGGTGAAATCGTGCCCATCGTGGATTTACGGAAGCGTTTCGGCTTATCGCTGAAACCCATCGGCAGCGATACCCGGGTGATTATCGTGGAAGTCAATGATAACCTTGTCGGCATGATGGTAGATGCCGTCGTCAAAGTATTGCGGATCAACGTTTCCGCCATCGAGGATGCACCTCAGATTGCCAAAGGAGTGGACGCTTATTTTCTCAATGGAGTAGCCAAAGTGGATGACCGTCTCATCGTCTTGTTAAATCTGGATCGGGCTTTGTCTGCGGAAGAAGCGAAAGAACTCCGTGAAGCAGATTTGGGAGAATAAGATGGTTACCATTGAAAACCTGAGCCATTTACATTTGGATGTCTTGAAGGAAATCGGAAATATCGGTGCCGGCCACGCAGCAACGGCGCTTTCGCAGTTGATGGCGGAGAGGATCGAGATGACGGTCCCCAATGTTTCGATCCTGTCGTTGAACAAAGTCAGCGACTTTCTGGGAGGACCCGAAAAAATCGTGGTTGGTATTTACATGAAGGTCTTTGGCGATGCTCCTGGGAAGATCATGTTCCTATTTAACTATGACGATGCACAGGCTCTGGTGCATGCCGTGACATCCAAAACATTATCGGGGGTTATGGATGGAGAGGTTGATAAAGAAGAATTGGAGCAATCCGTCTTGCAGGAAATCAGCAATATTATGACCGGCGCATACTTAAATGCCATCTCTCGTTTAACCGGCTTGAATATGATATCGTCGGTACCGGCTTATGCGTGTGATATGGCCGGAGCCATCATCAATTCGGCATTATTGGATTTTGGAATGGTTGGGGATTATGCGATGCTCATTGACACCCAGTTTAAAATGACGGAAGAAAAGATGGACGGACATTTTTTCCTCATTCCGGATCCGGGTTCCCTGCAAGTTATTTTGGAAGCCATGGGAGTTGGATAGATGTTTGCTGATGCATTTCAAATTGGCATGGCTGAGCTGAAAGTCACTCAGGCACCGGATAAATTGGCTTCCTTGGGTTTGGGGTCCTGTATCGCGGTTTGTATGTATGATCAGGCAGTGAAGGTCGGTGGGTTGGCCCATGTAATGCTTCCGGACAGTTCCATATTTAAAGAGAATTTCAATCCCGGAAAATTTGGTGACACTGCCGTACCGTTTTTAGTCGGAGAGATGGTGAAGCTGGGAGCGGTTCATTCCAGAATAAAAGTGATTATCGCTGGCGGAGCCCATATGTTTGCGTTCAAATCGGAAGATTCTTTGCTTGACATTGGGGTACGAAATGTTCAGTCGGTGGAGGAAGCGTGTTCGAAAGCGGGCATACCCATCGTCGCCCGGAGTGTGGGCGGAAAATTCGGACGAAGCGTTCTCTTCGACCTGAGTACCGGTAAGGTTTATGTACGTACCATTAATCAGGGAACGGTGGAATTATCAATGGGTTAAGCAGTTTAATCCAAGGATGGACAGTTGACCAGCGGACGGTTAATATTTAAGACGGGGGGATGGCAGCTATGTCCATCGAGAAGACAATACAAAATGAAGATGTTTTGTGGAAAAATTATCTAACCTTAAAAACGCCAGCTGCCAGAGAAGCAATTATTTTACGCTATGCTCCATTGGTAAAATATGTGGCCGGCCGGGTTGCCATCGGGTTACCTTCAAA
>JAKOSX010000199.1 GCA_029776595.1 Bacillota bacterium
ATAAATGATAAGGAATGAACAACAATAAAGCCAATAAAAGATTGGTGATCATGAAAAATCCCTCCTCCATAAAACACAATCCCAATTCAGCATGATCATAAATTATAAACGGCAATATTCATAAACTCTAAAAAACCACTAAGGTATCATCCTTAGTGGTTTTTTAGCAATAATTATAGCATAATTTGTCAAAATTTACTATCTCATTTTGGGTTCATAACCATAGCTGTAGCATGCAAAACCAGAGCTGAGGGCGACGGCCATCAATACCAGAGAAGCCAGCAAGAAGTAGAATTTTTTCATATCATTCACCTCCTTTTTCATTTATTAAACTTTTGTTACATTTTGTTAAGTCATCTATCCATCGAATCAACCGGACGTGAACCGTAGAAATGGTTATGGCTGCTATGGTTGATCCGATAAAAAATCCGGTGGTCCAAAGATTTTTGGCAACAAGAACAAGCAAAGCTGTAACTCCGATAAGGCTTCCGGCAAGAATTTTTCTCGACAGGATTTGTGGTTTTTCCAAGGTCCGGTAAGAGAGTAACAGCGGCGAAACCGACAAGACTATCCAATCCGTCCCTAAGATGAAGAAGATGATCGGAACCGACAGCCATGCGTCGGCGGTATGAGTAAGCAAAGCCCCTGTCATACTTAAACAGATACAATATATGAGACACCGGCTGAATCCGGATAAATGAGGGCTTCCGATGATAAACTTCATACCGAGAGCGGCTACCATAATAGCTATGGTTTCAAAGAACAATCCGAAAATCATGGCGATGGCTAAGGAGACGAATGCCGTAATGGACATGATAAGTAGAATTTCAATGCCGAAACAGACCTTGTTTTGATTTTCATGAAGTCCGGCTTGTTGACAGATGTGTTCACCGATACGGTCGGCAATTTCGGCAATGGTAACCATTCGTTTCCCATCCTTTCCATTTTTGTTATAAATTTTTATTTATGTATTTATCTAACATCTTCTGTTTATGTCATCGGAAATTCCAGGAAAAACTTTAGCAATTTTTTGAAAATTTTCCAAAAAATTTACCTCCTGTTTTTCAACAGGAGGTAAATAAGGGATTTTTCTTTTCAGTCCGTCGCATCCGGAATCCATTGGAGCCGTTCCGGAGAGATTCCGAGGACCACTTCGTCGCCGATATCCTGGTGGCAATGGGAAGGGTGGCTATATATAATGAATCGTTTCCCGTTAGCCTCGGCTTCCAGCCGACGCATATGGCCCATATAGTCCATGCGTACCAACCGGGCGGAAAAGGAGATGGGAAACGCTGCGCCATTGACGGCGATATCTTCCGGACGGATCATAACCTGTGGCATTGGGCCGTTGGGATAAGGGATCGGATAAGGAACCCGGTATTCTCCAATCAGCAATTGGGCTTTGTTGTCGCCGGAAGGCACCACCGGTATAAAATTGGCTTCACCCAGAAACTCGGCGACAAAGCGGTTCATCGGATGCTGATACAATTCTTCCGGAGTACCGATTTGCCACAATCGTCCCCTCTCCATCAGGCCCATCCGATCGGAAAGCATCAACGCTTCTTCCTGTTGATGCGTTACAAAAATCGTCGTAAATCCTAACCGTTTTTGATAGTCCCTCAGTTCCCGGCGTAACCTGGCACGTAAATTATAATCCAGTGCTGAAAAAGGCTCATCCAATAATAAAATACGGGGTTCGGTAATTAATGAACGGGCCAAAGCCACCCGCTGTTTCTCCCCGCCGGATAATTGCTGCACGGTCCGGTCTTTAAATGAGGATAATTCGAAAAGCTCCAACATTTTTTGGACTTTTCTCCCTATCTCTTCGCCCGGAAACCGGCGCGCTTTCAATCCGTAAGCAATATTTTCGACCACAGACAAATGAGGAAACAATGCATAGTCTTGAAAAACCATGCCAATTTGACGCGCGGCGGGAGGGACAAAGATCAGTTCTTCGCCGTTAATTCGAATGCTACCTGACGGGTTTTCTTCCAAGCCGGCGACCAGCCGAAGTAAAGTCGTTTTCCCACAGCCACTGGGGCCCAACAATGAAAAGAATTCCCCCGGCTTGATCTGAAATTCAACATCTAAAGTGAATTCCGGATATTGCTTATATAGTTTGAAATAATAATCAGATTGCGTCAATGCCCGTCCTCCCTTTGCCGTTAGTCATCCACCTCTTCTCTACCGCCATAAAAGCCATTAAAGCAATACCCATAAAGATGCTGGCCAATGCCGTCGCCTGGGCAAAACGATAATGGCCGATTAGCCGGTAAATGGCTACTGAGATGGTAATCACCTCTCCACGTCCCAATAAAAGGACAGCACCCAAATCGCTGAGGGAAATGGCCAATCCGTACACGAATGCCGTTTGGACCGCTCTGCGCATCAATGGCGCTTCCACTCTGAGCAGCGTATACCGGGAAGAAGCTCCGAGTAAATAGGAACTTTCCAGCATGGTACGGTCAAAATCGCGCCATGCCGTACGCAGGATCGAATATACCAGAGGAAAAGCCAGATAGACATGGGCCCAAAGGATGAGTAGCCAGGCCGGAACCCGGTCCCCGGTCATACTGCCTAAACCAAACCCGAAGGACATAAAGGAGATACCGAGAGGGAGCTGAAGGAACAGATCGGTAAGCCCCCAAGATCGCGCATACCGTTCTTTGGCAAAAATATACGCCACGACCGTTGTGATCCCGCCTGCGGCCGTTGAAATCAAGCAAGTTGTCAAAACCACTTTTCCAAAGGATGTGCCCACTGAAAACCGAAAGGCTTCGCACAAAAGAAGCCGGTAGTTTTCTAGGGAAAAAGGATTACCAAACATGCCCCCTTGCAAGAAAGAACGGTAGATCACCGTTATAAAAGGCATGGCCAGGAAAATAAGGAGAATGGCGTTGTACAGATAAAACAAAACGGCTTGTACTGGATTTTTACGAAAACTTAACCGAGGAAATACAGCTGCCGGTTTGGCTGCATAACCCTTCCGTTGCAATATGGACTGCAGCCAAAAAAACAACAATAATATCAAAGTCTGGAGTCCGGCGATAATCGCCGCATTCTCAAAACGGAGTTTGCTGTTGTATTCGATATATATCAGGACTTCAAAGGTCTTATAAAGATAACCTCCGAAAACCAGGACCACCGTAAAACTGAGAAATGAATAGACGAAGACAATTAAAAATAAATAAACCACCGTCGGCCAAATCAAAGGCAGCGTCAACCGGCATCCCGTAAATAAAGGTCCGGCTCCCAGATTGGTTGAGGCCTCACGCAGTTTCGGATCGATCCTCTCCCAGCTTTCACTGAGCATCCGCAGACATAACGGCAGATTATAAAGGACATGAGCCAGGACGATACCCCAATAACTGTAAAGGCCGGTAAACCGGACCTGGCGGGAAAACAAGACGGAAAGCCATTGGTTGAAAAGGCCGTTTTGTCCGTAAAACACCACCATACCCAGGACAATGACGATTCCCGGCATCATAAACGGCAATACGAGCAGACTGCGACCCAACTGCTTGCCGCGGAAATCGAACCTCCCCCAGTAATACGCTCCGGGAATGGCCAATATAATGCTGAATATCGCACTGAGTCCCGCCTGAGACAACGAGAAATTTAGTGTATTCCAAAAGACGCTGGATCGGATGAAAAGGGATAATTTCAAAAAAAGATCTTTCATCAGAAAAATCTGATAAAAGACATAGAAAACCGGCAGATAGAAACCGGTAAAAACCAAAAAGTATAAAATTCTGACCGTTGCTGCTTTCTTCATCTTTGTTTACTCGTTAATGACATTTTCCCAATCCGACAACCATTTCTCCAAATTTTTAGCCACTTGTTCCGGAGACAGATTCAATAAACGTTCAACTTTGGCAGCCACACGGAAACTTTCGGGAAGAGCTGCATCGGAACGGGCCGGATACATGAATTGGTTTTCGGGGATGAGCTCTTGAAATTCCGTTGATAAAAGATAATCCATCAACAATTTGGCTTCCTTCGGATGGGGAGCATCCTTCACGATGCCTGCGGCTTCGATTTGAGCATAAGCCATGTTCTCCAAAACCAGTGCTCGGTAGCGTTCCGTATGATCATAGAGCAAATGATAAACGGGGCTGGTCCCGTAAGATAAAACGATGGGCGCTTCACCGCTGGTATACATTCCGTATGCTTCTTCCCATCCCGGCGCGATAGTCAGCAGATTGTCCTTGAGTTTCCTCCAATAATCCAGATATCCCTCTTCACCGAAGAAAGCTACCGTAGTCAAAAGAAATATTTGTCCCGGCGAAGAGGTCAACGGATTGGCGATGATGATCTTTCCCTTATATTCGGGTTTGAGAAGATCGTTAAAGGTCACCGGAGGATTTTTCAACGTTTCGCTGTCATAATTAAAGACCACATAACCGTAGTCAAAAGGGATCAGACGATATTGGCTGTCGAAAACCAAGTCTTTCGGAACGTTCTCCAATCCCTTCGGACGATAAGGCTGAAACAATCCGGCCTCTTCCGCTTTGAAGAAATAATTGTTGTCCAAGCCGATGACAACATCGGCAATGGGTTTGTTGCGTTCCCGGATCAGTTGATTGAAAAGCGGTCCGGTGTCGGAGAAGGATTTGAACTCTACCGTTATCTGATAGTCGTTTTTAAATTTTTCTTTGACCGTTTCAATGAGTTTTACAGGAAAACTGGAGTATGTATAAACGGTCAATGCTCTTTCCTTGGCGGGATTACAGCCTGACAATAAACCGATGAGTATGCCCAACCAAAGAATCCTGCGCCGGAATATTTGAAAAACCATCTTATCACCGCCATCTTAAAAAATAATCCCCCGGTTGAAAGGGGGATTTATCCATACATATTCTCCCTACGCCGGCATTACCCGAACAGGTTAAAGGGTATGATCTCAGCCCCGACAGGAGCACCCCTGATGTAAATTTTTATTTATAGTAACATATTTCTTTCCTAGATGTCAATTTACAGAGGAGCGGACGGAACGGTAACATTCTCCGCCGATGGCGAATCCGTTAAAATTTCCGAAAGGACCCGGCTGAGTTCTTCGATTTGATAAGGTTTTACGACGACGCCGCAAAAACCGTAGCGGCGATATTCGGACATGATGGGGTTATTGGAATAGCCGCTTGAAATGATCACCTTGACGTTAGGATCCAATGACAATAATTTTTGGATGATGGCTTTGCCCCCCATACCGCCGGGGACGGTCAGGTCGGTAATCACAGCATCATAACCCGAAGAATGATTCAGTTTCGATGTGTACATCTCCAAAAGTTCTGCCCCGTCTTTCGCCAAATCCACTTCATAGCCGAGTTCTCTCAACATTTCTTGGACCCCGTTGCGGATCAGCGGATCATCATCCATAAGTAAAATGCGTCCTTTTCCCGGGATTAAACCGGCGGTTTTGTTCCAATCAGCAGCGGGCCCTTCTTTGGCCGGCAAATAAATATCGATGATGGTCCCTCTGTTCGGTTGGGACTGGACTTCAATATATCCGTCGTGTTTTTTGATAATGGCGTACGAGGTGGCCAACCCAAGGCCGTTTCCATTGACTTTGGTCGTAAAATACGGGTCAAAAATATACGGCAAATGTTCTTCGGCAATACCGATACCATGATCAATGACGGAGATCTTTATGTATTTTCCCTCCGTAAACATGGGATCTTCAGTAGATATCGTTATATTTCGGGCAACGACCCGGACAACGCCCCCTTCCGGCATGGCCTGATCGGCATTGATCACCAAATTGTTGAGAACCTGGCTGATTTGGCCCGGATCTATCTCCACCAGCCACAAATCATCAGCAATATCCAATTCACAGATGGAATTGGAACCCCGTAACGAAAACTCCACCGTCGTTTTAATCAGTTCTCCGATGGAAACCACTTTTTTGACGGGCGCTCCCCCCTTCGAAAAAGTGAGCAGTTGTCTCGTCAGGCTCACCGCCCGGGAGATGGCCTCTTCCATACTGTCCAAATACTTATCGATATTTTTCCCTTTTTTAAGCATCATTTTGGCCAACTGGGTATTGGCCAAAATTCCCGACAAGATATTGTTAAAATCGTGAGCGATTCCGCCGGCCAGAATACCGATGGATTCCAGCTTTTGGGCTTTTAACATCTCTTCTTCGGCCCTGCGGCGTTCGGAAATATCCCGAAAGACTAAAACCGCACCGATGATCTTTCCATGGGAGTCCCGGATGGGAGAGCCATTATTGGATATATAATAACGATCTTTCTGATTCCGCGAAACCAGTACCGTGTTTTTAGGCAGTCCCACCGATTGGCCGTTGGTTAGAATGTTATGGATGGGATTTTCACACGGCTCTTGCGTTTGGTCGTTGATGAGATGGAATATATCGGATAGCGGTTTGCCCAAGGCTTCTTCCTGGTTCCAACCGGTTAAGCGTTCAGCCACAGGATTGATGAGGACCACATTGCCTTGGATATCGGTGGCGATAACGCCGTCGCCGATGGAGCGAAGGGTTACGGCCAGCCGTTCGTTTTGAGCCTGTAAAGCTTCTTCCGTTATTTTCCGGGCGGTAATGTCCCGCATAGCGCCGTACACCAGCTTCAACCGTTGACCGCGCCGGTAAGGGGTGAGGGTTATTTCGCAAATGATGATCTGATTAAAATTGCAGGAAATAGGCACTTCAAAGGTTATTCCATGGCCGTTGGCGATGAGGGTGTCGAATAAATGGCGGACTTTTTCCTGGTACGAAGGATGAATCAACGGGAATAACGATTTGCCGATCCAGGCCTCTCTGGGAAAACCGGTAACCGATTGGAAAAGATGATTTATCTTTCTGAAATTCCCTTTGGGCGATAACGTGAAAAAGATATCCGTTGTCGCTTCGAATAAGTCCCGAAAACGCCTTTCGCTATTTTTCAGGGCTTTTTCGGCAAAGGACTTCCGGGCGATAATCAGATAAATAAAACCGATGTAGATCAATATTTCGCACATGATATGCAGTCTGTGGCTTTCAAAAAGATAATAATATCCGTCCCGGAACTCTATGATGTCCAACATTAATTTAGAAAAGCCAGAAAAGACAATGAAACCTATGAACATACTGCGCCAGGATATCCGATTCATATAATCCCCTTTTCCTTGACGGTCTTTTAAAAAATTCATGTAACATGTAAAATATAATATTATTTTCTATAATTTACCTATTTTCCCTTCATTTCTTCCTTTTCTTTCTCCGCTTTTGACTTTTTGTTCTGAATGTGCTATGATCTTCCAGTTAAATAATTTATTATTTTTTTGACGAAATTTTATTATTATTAACACTACTGGAGGGAACAACCATGAGCCAAAACCCTATTTTGGCCTATCTCAGTCAGACCAAGCCCGAAGCGATTGATCCCGGTTTTTTGGGCTATATCGCCAATCTCACGGAAATATCCAAAGTTTCCCCAAACGTTGCCCGGTTGATCGTAAAAGAATTAAACGATCAACGCAGCAACCTTAAACTGATCGCCAGTGAAAACTATTCTTCCCTTTCAACCCAGCTGGCGATGGGAAACTTATTAACTGATAAATATGCCGAAGGATATCCGCAGCATCGCTTCTATGCCGGATGCGACAATGTGGATGAACTGGAGGCCTATGCCTGTGAACAGGCATGCCGCCTTTTCGGCGCTGAGCACGCTTATGTCCAACCTCACAGCGGCGCCGATGCCAATCTCATTGCTTATTGGGCCATCCTCAATGCCAAAGTTCAAGTCCCGGCCATGGAACAATTGGGCATAACCGACCCCAACAAACTTTCCGTGGAAGATTGGAATAAACTCCGCCACCAATTGGGTAACCAGCGTTTACTGGGGATGGATTATTATTCGGGAGGCCATCTGACCCACGGATATCGGCATAACGTTTCTGCCCAAATGTTCGAAGCTTACAGCTACAGTGTCAGCAAAGAAACAGGATTATTAGATTATGACGCCTTATTGGCCCAGGCGCGGGAAGTCAAACCCCTCATCTTACTGGCCGGTTTCAGTGCCTATCCGCGGAAGGTGAATTTCCGTAAAATGCGGGAAATTGCCGATGAAGTCGGCGCCGTATTAATGGTGGATATGGCCCATTTTGCCGGACTGGTGGCTGCCGGAGTATTCGAAGGCGACTACAATCCCATTCCCCATGCCCATGTTGTGACCACCACCACCCATAAAACCCTTCGCGGGCCCCGGGGCGGTATGGTGCTCTGCAAAAAAGAATTTGCCGAATACGTGGACAAGGGCTGTCCGTTAGTCATTGGAGGTCCGTTGCCTCACATGATCGCCGCAAAAGCCATTGCCTTGACAGAAGCCAACCAACCTGAATTCAAGGCGTATGGCAGGAAAATCGTAGAGAATGCCAAGTCATTGGCGGAAGCCTGTATTGCCGAAGGCATGAAGATTGCCACCGGTGGAACGGACAATCACCTACTACTGATCGACGTCACCTCTTTTGGTTTAACCGGGCGCCAGGCCGAAAGCGTCCTGCGGGAATGCGGCATTACCTTGAACCGTAACTCACTGCCCTTTGACGTAAACGGGCCTTGGTATACCAGTGGCTTGCGCATTGGTACACCGGCCGTGACCACCCTGGGAATGGGCACGGAAGAGATGAAAGAAATCGCTTCCATTATCAAATGGGTATTATCCAATACCAAACCGGCAGTCATCGAAAGCGGGACCAACGCCGGCAGCTTGAGCAAAGCCAAATACGTTATTGCGGAAAGCGCCAAGAATCAAGCAAAACAACGGGTCTCTGCTCTTCTAGACCGCTTCCCGGTATACCCCCAATTGGATCTGGAGTTCTTAAAAACGCATTTTCTATAAATTCAAAACATCTGTTGCAGAAAAAAGGGCTGTCCCGTGATGGGACAACCCTTTTTTCAAGGAGGAATCATGAATATTCAGATCTTCGGAACCAAAAAATGTGCTGAAACCCGTAAAGCGGAACGTTATTTCAAAGAACGGCGGATTCCCTTTCAAATGGTAAATTTGGCCGAAAAAGGCATCAGCAAAGGCGAATTGGCCAACATTGCCGCAGCGGTCGGCGGAATTCAGAATCTCGTGGATTATGACGGGAAAGAATATCAACGCCTTAATTTAAAATATATGGTCCATGATATCGAAACCGAAATCCTCGAACACCCGCTGTTGCTCAAAACACCCATTGTCCGTAACGGCCGCCAGGCTACGGTCGGTTATCAACCGGAGGTATGGAAACAATGGCAATGATTTAGAAAGTTTTCAGCACGATCTCATCCAGGGAACGTTTAGGCACATGATGGACGCCGTCTTCACTCCGCCAATACCGTATGTCTTCCCCCGTCGGCTCAATAACCACTGTCTCTATGGGTTTTCCCAGAGCAATCACCAGTAAAATCTCATAGTTTTCCGGTATTTCAAGGGCATGGCTCAATGCGGGACGGTCGATGGTCGCAATGATACATCCTCCGAAACCCGCCTCCGTCGCCCCCAACAAAATGCTTTGGGCCGCAATACCGTGGTCACAGCCGAAAGATTGGCTGATGGTTTTATCCCCCAACATGATGATATACGCCGTTGGGCGTTCACCCTCCCGGGGGCCGGGCCAATCCGTCAGATATGCCGCCCAACGGAGCGTGGGAAAAATTCTTCGGTTAACTGCGGGATCGGTTGAAAGGATGTACTTCAACGGTTGACGGTTGGCTCCGGAAGGCGATAACCGTGCCAAATCAACCCACTGGCGAAGATGAGTCTGGTCGATAACTACCGTTTCATCGAAACGCCGGTAACTCCGGTTTTTAAGAACCAGATTTTTCAGCACTTTACCTTCTCCCCTTCGTCATCATTTGGCGGGCACGATCTCGATCCAATATCCGTCCGGATCTTCGATAAAATATATTCCCATCTTCGGGTTCTCATAACAGATGCATCCCATCTTTTTATGATGGGCATAAGCCGCATCGAAATCATCACAGCTTAAGGCCAGATGAAATTCGTTATCTCCTAAATGATAGGGTTCTTTCCGGTCTCGCAACCAAGTTAATTCCAAACGATGGGGCGTGACCTGGTCTCCTAAAAATACAATGATAAAACTGCCGTCTTCCGCCGTAATTCGGCGCGTCTCCTCCAATCCCAACGCCTCACGATAAAAGACCATGCTCTTGTCAAGATCGAGAACATTCAGGTTATTGTGGGCAAAAGTAAACTTCATAGGTTCATCCTCCTTCGATGGTTATAAAATTTTAAACAAGTTTTCGCATTTTAGCGACGAAAAAACCTTCATACAGGGCTGACGGTATAACCGTCAAAACAGCGGTACTTTGACCGACGGGTTTGGTGAAACGTTGAACCTGCTCTGCGCCGGTTAATGAAAAACCCAGGTTTTCCAAAATGACGGCTCCGGAAAATTTATTAAGAAACCATTCCAAGACCCCTTCGTTTTCTTCCCGTAACAAAGTACAGGTGGAATAAACTAAAATTCCACCGGGTTTTAAAGCCCAAAAAGCCCTTTCCAACAGTTTTTTCTGTTCTTTGGACAATTCCCGGACCTGCTTGGGTGACCAGCCACGGTATGTTTGCGGCGCATCCAATTGAAACAGGCCGACTCCGCTGCAAGGCGCATCCAATAATACCGCGTCAAAATATTGCTGCCATTCCGCTTCCAACCGTTTGCCGTCTCCACGGCGGACTTTGATGATGGTAGTGCCTTGGCGTTCAACATTATAGCGAAGGCGTTCGGCCCGGATTTCATTGATCTCATTGGCCAATATAAACCCTTTGTTCTGCATCATGGCAGCCATTTGCGTGGATTTACTGCCGGGTGCGGCGGTCAAATCCAAGACGTTGGCTCCGGATTGCGGGTTAAGAACCAACGGAGGAATCATGCTGGACAAACTTTGCAGATATATTCCGCCTTCTTGGTAAAGCCGATGTTTCTCCAGATCTTTTTCCCGCAAATTGCGGACGATCAATGCGTCATCATACCACAGTACCCGTTCGAATTTAATATTCTCGCTGCGGAAGATTTCCATTACCTGTCTGGTGCTGTATTTTAACGTATTGACCCGTAAGGTCACCGGCCGTTCGCTCATAAATCCGGCGTAGATCTTATCCAGCACGCTCGTTTCATAGTGTTCGGCCAGCATGTCGAATAATTCATCTGGTAACTTTCGGTACAGTGTTTTGTATGATTTGGCCAAAGCATTGCTCCGTAAAGTGATGATGATAGTATTTATATCTTATCATGTCCTCCGGAGAAATTCATCAGGATTTCTCCGTTTCTGGCCATAAAAAAGAGTATCGCTTGGTACGATACTCTTTTTATCTTTACATATTAAGAATTCGTCCGATGGGCCCCTGGGGATCGATGATCTCCATGATTTGCGTAAAAGGAATTCTGAATTCAAGGACACCGTATGAACCCGGCGTATATTCATAAGGTGGGTAAAAAATGACCAATGCATCCGGAGTCAAATAATACGATTGGTCATCCGTGACTCCTTCAAAAGGTTTTAACATAGGAATTTGGTTGGTAATAATCTGTTCTTCGATGATCCGGTTAATAACCGCTTCATAATTGGAATCCGGGCAGAATAAACTGTCGAACGGATAACGGTTTCCCGTCCGTAAGTCGATGGTTACCGCATTGATACCGGTTACGCCGTGAGCCGCCATTTCCGGATAATAATAACTGTCAAACTTTACGCTCAAAACGTCATTGAGATTCGCCATTACGGTATAACTATTCGTCGCTTGAATAATACTGGTTCCGGGATCATAATCCGGAATCGCTTCAAATGCCGCCCTTTTCAGCGCTGTATTAGCCCGCTCCCGGGCCCGGCTGGATAAGTTGGTAATCCGCGGGTATGTGGTACTGGCTTGTTTTAAAAACGCACGGGAATCACGATGTTGATGTGCAGCCATCTTCTTCGCACCTCCTTTAATATGCATCTTGCCTATACCAGCTTATGGTTGTTACAGATAAAATGTGCGATAAGAAATCCTTTCTCATGGAAAAGTTTAGAGGTTTTTTATAAATATGACTTGATCGCGTTTTTTTTCAATGATATAGTAAACAAAGGCGGTATCCTTGGGAACTGCACCGGAATTTGGCAATCTAATAATGACGTCCGCTTGGATCATGGTTTGACTGAGACGGAAGCTGAAGATCACGAAAGACTTCCTTTCGCCGGGAAGTTTTTTTTATACCAAAAAACCGGTTGCGGTTTACGGATAAAAGGAACTGCACTGTATCTTAAGGAGGTTTGAAACATGTCGAAAGAACCATGTTTCGCAGGTGTATCCCAGTTATCATTGCGTAGTTTGATCTTTGGAGCCATCGGTTCTGCCATCATCACGGCCAGTTCTATTTATGTGGCTTTGCGTATGAGCGCATTACCCTGGCCCACCATTTTCGTAGCCATTTTGTCCATGTCCATTTTAAAAGGATTGGGCAATACTACGTTAAACGAGATCAATGTGACTCAAACGGCCATGTCCGCAGGAGCCATGGTGGCCGGAGGAATAGCATTTACCATCCCAGGACTGTGGATCACCGGGATCTGGCACGGCGACGCTTTTTCCGAACATTTTTGGGAAGTTTTCGCCATTGCCTTGGCCGGCATGATTTTAGGCTCTATCTTAACATGGTATGTCCGATACCGGTTTGTCATTCAAGAGAAACTCCCGTATCCCATTGGCCAGGCCGCGGCCGAAGCTATCATCGTCGGAGACGCCGGCGGGAAAAAATCGGCCAATCTCTTTGGGAGCATGTTATTCGCCAGTATTTTTACATTCCTTAGAGACGGTATGGGATGGATTCCGGCAGCCTTCGGAACGGTTCTCTCTCCGTTGGCGATTAGTACCGGGTATATTATCGGCCTGTTATATACTGGCGTGTGGTTTCTGGGCGGAGTGTTATCCTATTGGATCATTATTCCGCTGGGGCCGGCTTTTAGGTTATTCCCCTCGCCTGAAGCCGCTGCCGGTTTTAAAACAACCGCTGCCATCGGTTTGATGATTGGCACCGGTGTGGGTAATTTGCTATCCTATATCCTTTCTTCATTAAAAAAGAGTTCCGCATCAAACGGAGAATCATCCGATGAAAACAGGCCGGTCCATTCACGGATGGCCAAAATACTCACATGGATCGCCTTATTGATAGCCTTTGGCTTTACCATGCTGGCCGGATTGGGTCCATTCCCCTCCTGCCTGCTGATTTTGGGCATCTTTATCGCCTCCGCGATGGCATCCACCATCACCGGGGAAACCGGTATCAACCCAATGGAGATTTTCGG
>JAKOSX010000200.1 GCA_029776595.1 Bacillota bacterium
TGAGGCAACAGCCAATCCACGAGCCGCAAAAAGAATCCGCCCGCCAAAAAGCCGATGACTGCAGGAATCCACGAGGGGATACCCATCTTTTCAGCCATTTCGATAGATGGTGCCAACAACGACCAAAAACTGGCGGCGATCATCACTCCTGCGGCAAATCCCAGCATTCCGTCGAGGAGTTTCCGGCTGACATTTTTGAAGAAAAGAACGACTCCGGCTCCCAGCGCCGTTAACAACCATGTGAACAACGTCGCCATAAAGGCCATCCATACCGGAGAAGCATCGGTGAACCAATCAACCGCATTCATTGCATTCCCCTCCCTGTTCGTGATTATGACAATAATGAGCAATTCTCGACAAACTTTCTTTCTTCCTGCATGCTATGTAAAGTAATTTCAGGCCGGAGAAAACCGGCCTTTCATCATGCATATGTCCTTCCCATGCCATAATAGACTTAATATGATGAACCGGTCTATAGCCCGGCCGAAACGGAGTGTGCCATGAACCATATTTTGCGCATTGCCTTTCTCTCCATACTCTTTGGTTTATCCCTTATGATGACGTTGATCATGAAAACACCGGACTTCCGCATCTTACCGACCGAATCCTTCGAAGAACTGAACATCATGCATCCGTCCGATACGCCTGATTTCTTCGTTCCCGACCATGCCATCAACCCCGGAAATGTTAACGGCATCGTCGTTCCCGGCAACCGATTAATCGGCGGTACCTCCGACAACCATTGGCTCGCACCGTCAAAAATTGCTCCCTATTTGCGTTCCAAACAAATTTACCGGGCCTTCTCCAAAACCGGCTTTCTTAGTGAATTGCATGGCTCCGTCAAACCCGACGCAACAGGAGACAACCCTCATTTGGTTTTTGAGAAAATACCTTCTTTCGAATTTCAAAAAAACTTCGCCTTCGCCATCTCCGGCGGCTGGGACGCTTTTCCCCGGAAACCGCAGTATATCAACGAAAATCTTGAAAAATACCACCCATTGGTGGAAAAGGTCCTCGCCTACCTTCATTTGCAAGCACCGGCCATCATCCGCGAAATAATCCAAATCGATTTGACGGGAGACGGCACGGACGAGCTTTTGATCGCCGCAGAACATTTCCCGAAGCTAACCGAAGAGTCCGACCCAAAAGTTCTTCTGGAACAGAGTTATAGCTTGATCCTTCTCTATCAGGTACACGACACCAGGGAAAGCACGACGGTCCTCATTGGCAGTTGCCGCGAACCCATCCGTTACGACATTCTAGCCGTTGCCGACTTAAACGGCGACTGGTCTATGGAATGTTTAGTTCGGGAAACCTTGCATTCCCACGCCTCACCAAAACCGCGCCGCCACATCATATTCGGGCTGGAAGACAAAACACCCTGTAAGATATTGGAGTGTTGGTGGCAACCCTAAAGAGATAAAAGCCCCGGAATCAGTTGATAGGAATCGAAGACAGAATACAGAATATGAAATATGGAGAAGCGAAAAATATTGAATATAGATACAGAGTTCTTGATATTAGGTGCTGGGTCATGGAAGGAACGCATCCGCGTTCCATTTAAACCAAGAATCTCGAACCCGGGCCCGGAACCTGAATCAAAACCTTATATAAGGAGGAGCTCATGGAATCCAACATTTTTCACATTTCGCCTGTGATTTCAAAAGGGTTTTCCCTTTCAATGGCCGGACTCGCCGTCCTTTGGCTGGGCTTACTCGCTCTAATGGTAGGAATCATGATTTCCGCCCAGACCATCCAATATGAAATCTCCCGGCAGGGATTGAGCATTAAACATGCTATTTTTTACGGGCGTACCGTCCCAAAAGAGGATTTGGTCGTTGACGCTATGCGCATCATCTATTTAAATGAGGAACCGGATTATAAACCGGCCATCCGCACCAACGGCATCAGTCTGCCCGGTTTCCAAAGCGGGTGGTTCCGGTTGAAAAACAAAGAAAAAGCCCTTCTCTTTGTGACGGATCACCGGAAGGTGCTTTATCTGCCCACAACCAAAGGCTATGCCATCTTACTCAGCACCCCCGATCCTGAAACCATGCTGGCTAAGATGAAAGCGATGTGGATGTAAACAATCTTATATAATGAGTGCTGGATACTAGGTGCTGGGTACTGGGTCCAGATGAGGAATGCCTTGCGTTCCCTCCATAACCCAGGACCTAGAACCCAGAACCGAGTAGAACCTTGACTCACAATTCAATACTATTTATCTTCATCCGTTCCCATAGCTCCTAAAACACATCGTGCGGTGACGGTAATCAAAATCACCAATCCTCCGACGATGGCCCAAGGTCCGGGTTTTTCTCCCAAAAATATAAAAACCCACACTGGATTGAGCACCGGTTCGATCACCGGGATCAATATCCCTTCCAAAGCCGTTACATACTTCATGGCCTTGGAATATAAAATGTATGATATTCCCAACTGAAAGACGCCCAACAACATCAGTCCGATCCACCCTTGGGTGCCCGGGGAAGAGCCTAACATAAAGGGGAAGCCGATGAGTGCCGTCAATATATTCCCCAGCAACATGGATTCCAAGGAAGAACCGTCCTTCTGTTTCCGGGTAAACAAAGCCAATCCGGCAAAGGCCACTCCGCTGCCAATGGCCACCAGATTACCAAACATATTGCCAACCGTCAGATTGTCCTGGAAAAAGAGGACCATACCTCCCAACGTGAAAGCAATGGTCAACCAATCCAGCTTGGTCGTTTTTTCCCCGAGAAACCACCATCCAAACAAGCCGACATAAACCGGTGCCGTATATTGCAGCAAA
>JAKOSX010000201.1 GCA_029776595.1 Bacillota bacterium
ACGCTGAAGAATGCTTCTATCCCGTCGGCTCCGGGAATATGATGAATTAAAAGGAGGAGTCGGCGTGGAAGCACAAAGCAAATCCAATCATGAATTAATGCATAATGTGAATATGAATGGACGCCGGTTACTGGGCATCGAAGGTGTAACCAATTTGGATAGTTATGATCAAGAGCGGGTGATTTTGGAGACCAGTTCCGGCGTATTGGAGATTAGGGGAGAACAGCTCCATATTCAGCAGTTAAATCTGGAGCAGGGGAAAGTGATGATCGAAGGGACGGTCAATGCGTTGATTTACGCTGATGACAACCTGGCGAAAAAGGGGAAAGGGTTTTTCAGTAAATTAGCTAAGTAACGAATCCGGGGAATTTTGGGATCCGGAGGAGGGATGGCAGGAATTTTCGGCCACTCCGCGAATTTTAACTGCATGACTTAGCGGATTGGAGATATCGATGCCACCCAAAACCCGAAGCAGAAAAAGTAAACGTCATACCGGTGTCTTGCAGCGTTTTTTTTCGCATATGCTCCGGTTTGTCCTCAGTCCTGTCATTATTCTCTGGGATACATTTCGTCACAGACGAAATTTGGATCCGTCATGGGCCTTTTCGTTGTTGTTGCTCATTACGGTGATGCTTGCTTTGGCGGGGTTGAGCTTTTGGGTGGCCGGGGGGCCCACGGAGAGGGCTATGGTGGTTTTAAGCAATGTCCATCTGCAGCCCCAGCAACTGACCGGCGATGTGCAGCCCATCATTCATGAGATTAACCGCTATGCCCTCAAAGCCAAGCTCGACCCGATGCTGATTTTTGCGATTATTAAAACGGAAAGCAATTTCAATCCCCGGGCGGTTTCCAAAGCCGGTGCGCGGGGATTGATGCAGATTATGCCGGCGGTTTGGCGGCAATACAGCAAATCCCAATGTACCGGCACGCACAGCAATCTCAAAGTGTGTTCGGATGAGTGTATTTATCAGATACGCCCCAATATTGAAGTGGGCATCAAATATTTTCGGGTGCTGTTGGATCGTTATGACGGCCGGATCGATTTGGCCTTGGAAGCTTATAATGCGGGCCTTTCCAATGTTCAATCCGAAGCGGAGCCCAAATTTGCCGAGACACGGGGCTATATTCAAAAAATTTTAAAATACTGGCAGGAAATGCGCCAGAAAGCCGTTGCAGCCCAACTGCAGGCCGCGCTGTATATGCACCGGGGCATCAAATGGCTGTTGGGGATCACTTTCCTCATGTGGCTGATTTTCTTTGGCTGGATCAATCGGAAATTGCTGAAATGAGCTGCGCCGATCAGATCGATGTTTTAAAACCTCCTGTTTGCGCATATGGTTGAATTATAACAGGAGGGAGATGGATGGATTTTGTGCATTCCCAGCTAAGTTCCTGTCTGCTTCTCCTCCTCACCGGAATGGTGTTAGGAGGTTTTTTCGATTTATACCGGGTATTCCGGGGGATGGTCAAAGCGAGAGAGTGGATGACGTACAGCGGGGATCTGTTGTTCTGGGTTGTGGCGACGGTCCTGTTGCTCCCCCTTCTATATTGGAGCACGTGGCTGGAATTACGGTTTTATGTGTGGGTATCGCTGGCTGCCGGACTCATCGGATATTATGCTTTTTTCAGCCGGGCGCTGATTCTGGTGTGGATTAAATTGTGGCGGTTTTGTTTTTGGTGGCCGCGGCAGCTCCGATGGGGCTTTACCTTTATGACCCGCTCCGGGAGAAATATAGCCCGGCGGTTTCGGTGGCGGCGAAACGAAAAAAAACAGGGGGATAAATCCCCCTGATCGTTTGAATCCAATTTACTTTTGAATCCGATTAGCGCCCGATGAACATCTGGGTAAAGATTTTCCCATAGACGCTACCAGAGGCGATGCCGATACCGATTTCCGTGAATTTCGGATTGAGAATGTTGGCCCGGTGGCCTTCGCTGTTCATCAGATTTTGATGGGCCGCTTCCGTAGTTTGGGCACCGGCGATATTTTCACCGGCTGTACTGTATGTGATTCCGGCATTCTTCATCATCTGGAACGGTGACCCGTAGGTCGGGGATGTATGGCTGAAATAGTTGTTGGCGACCATGTCCTGGCTTTTTTGCCGGGCTAAAGCGGTCAGTTGGGAATTGACGGATAACGGAGCCAGTCCTTGACCCATTCGGGCCTGATTAACCAAACTGACCATTTTGGATTCTTCAGCGGCCAAACCGGTGGAAGGCATGGAAGTCGACGGGCTGGAGGGCGTCGTCGGCGTCGTGGCCGAAGGCGTTGAGGGGGTGGTGCTCGGCGTTGTGGGTTTGGCCGGGATGGTTACAGAGGGTGTGGACGTGGACGGTGTTTGATAGTAATAATAGATGGTCCGTCCTGTATAATTGGAATATACTGTCGTTTTTGTTGAATACTTGGTGGAATAAACGGTAGCCGCGAAGGCCGGAACCATACAGGAAACGAGTAAACTTACGGTGACTGTCAACGAAGCGAAAATCTTATGCAATCGTTTCATAGCGGTCTCTCCTTTCGGTTTTCAAGTAATCTTCCAATTATCCCCCAGTTTTCCATTCCCTCAACTTTTTGGATAACCAAGATTTCGTTGGCAGCAGGACAAACCCTTTAGGAAAGTTCAGCCAATAGGGGAGAAACGCGTGTCAGTAAAGGAAAAAGGGCAAAGCACAACAAACCGTTTGCCGTAGGGCAAACGGTTTTCAATATGTCTTTCGTTTGGAAAGCGCATATCATGTACTATGCTTAAGAAATAAATGAAGAGAGGATAGCAGATGGAAACGAAAGAATTGGAGGCAATCTTCCAAAAATATCTGGGTATTCCTTACCGCCATGGCGGCAGGGATATGAACGGAGTGGACTGCCTGGGGTTGGTTTACTTGATTTACCGGGACTGCGGCATCGAAATCCCGGACAATGACGGCCGGGAATATACGAAAGACTGGTATAAGGTCGAGCCGGACCGGTATCTGAAAGGCATTCGCCGCTATGGCAAGGAAGTTCCTCTGGACTCTTTAAAACCATTGGATCTTGTGTATTTTAAAATGGGGCGGGCAGTGACACATACCGGGATCATGGTGGATGAAAAATCTTTCATTCATGTATTGGAGGGGACCCGGGTCCATATCAGTAGGTTAAATTTTAAATGGGAGCGGCGCTTGGCCGGAGCCAGGAGGTTTATTGAGGCAGATGTCGAAAGGAAAGAAAGTTAAATCAATAAACAAGTGAGGTTAATGTTGATGCGATGGTTGGCAGTTATCATTGGAGGCGGTTTGGGTTCTGTCTGCCGATTTGGCCTATCGGCTTTAATTTACCGTTTTTGCGGAGAGAGTATGGCTTGGGGAACCTTGGGAGTCAATCTGTTCGGCTGCTGGCTTATAGGGGTAATAACCGGCTTGATTGAGATAGGGATACTGCCTGAGCCGGTTCGGTTTTTCGCGATCGCCGGTTTTTTAGGGGGATTTACCACATTTTCGTCCTATGCCTGGGAGAGTGTCCGTTATATGCAGGACGGGATGATCATCCGGGCGTTGGGAAATGTGCTTTTGAATAATATTGGTGGATTGTTGCTGGCTATAGCCGGTTGGGCGGTGGTTCGGAAACTGTTGTTTTCTTAATTTGTGCCAACAGCCCCATGTTTTGTTCCAAAGGGTATATATCGTTTAACCTGCGGGATTCATACTTTATACCAGACAGTAAGTCATCAGGGAATTTGGGAGTGAAAGGAGAGAACGTTATGGGCAAAAAGTGCAAATCCTGGGGTGACGGTAATTTCTCGTGGATCATTCTCCTGATATTGCTCTTCATTTTCGGTGGAATTTTTTAAGTCTGCCTAAACCGACCGTTGTTTGTCGCGATCCCGAAAAATTCAACGTTTCATCGCGAGACAGTTTCAGCTGTCTCGCTAATTGTTCTTAGCCAGCCCGTCGGCTGGTTTTTTGTTGGGCAATTATTGCCGGAAAAAAGAAAAACTCCCGCAATCGGGAGTTATTCATTCTAGTGGAGCTGGCGATGGGATTTGAACCCGCAACCTGCGGTTTACGATACCGCTGCTCTGCCGTTGAGCTACGCCAGCATATCGAGAAAACTTGGAGCGGGTGACGGGATTCGAACCCGCGGTCCTCGGCTTGGGAAGCCGATGCTCTACCACTGAGCCACACCCGCATCGCACATAATATTATAACTAAATACCCTTTAAATTGCAATAATCATTATTTTGGAAAATTATCGGGCCAAGAATTGTTAAAAAATAAAAAAGGATGGAATAAATGAAGGAATTTCATGGACAGGGTCGAATAACAATGGCATAATAAAATCTGGAGGTGTCCCAATGAGCTACAAAATTAACGATGACTGCATCAGCTGCGGTGCTTGTCAGCCGGAATGCCCTGTCGAAGCCATCAGCGAAGGGTCTGACAAATACGTTATCGATGCCGGAAAATGCATCGACTGTGGCGCATGTGCCAATGTCTGCCCGGTGAACGCTCCGCAACCTGAATGATAAAATCCCCCTCGAAAGAGGGGTTTTTTATAGGATTGGCGGAGATACAAATTCCGGTTCGTCGATGGCTTTTTCCTCCAAGAATTCGATCAACGAACGGTTCACGATCTCGGAGAGGGTTTGCCGTTCATAAAAGGCAAACTGTTTCAGTTTAGTGTAAACCTCCGGATGGATTCGGATATGGAGATCTTTTTTTGGAGTTGATTGTTGCGCCATACTATGATTATAACCTCGGAAGGCCGTAAATATGTTGGTAATTTTGGGCATGATAAACCTGTCGCATACTTTATGTGACAGGTTTTATTGATATTATCGGAGGGAAAAAATGGCACAAAAACGTCGGAAGCAAAAGCCTAAAAAACCCCATGCGTTGTTACGGCTGACCGTGGGAATGGCGCTGTTGGCCGGTTTTGCCTTAATGTTCTTCGTTTTTTTCAATCCGTGGGTTTGGCGGCTGGACCTTAAAAAAGAACTGGAAAAAAGCAAGGTGGCAACCACCGTATATGACCGGGATAATCAGCCGGTGGTTAATCTCTACGCCAAAACCAGGCTGTGGGTTTCTTCGGGAAATATTCCGGATGCGTTGAAAAATGCCTTCATTGCCACAGAGGATATCCGGTTTACTAAGCACAAGGGCATTGATGTCCGGGGCATCTTAAGAGCTTTGTATCAAGATTTGAAGGCTGGTAAGAAAGTCCAGGGCGGGAGCACCATCACCCAACAATTGGTGAAAAACCTGTTTTTTACCCATCAAAAACAGTTTACGCGGAAAATATGGGAGATGGCCTATGCCATCCGTATTGAACAGCAATACAGTAAGGAGCAGATTTTAGAATTTTATTTAAACAGTATTTACCTGGGGCACGGCAGCTGGGGCGTTGATGCGGCCTCCCGGGTATATTTCGGGAAGTCCGTATCGGAACTGACGACAGCGGAATGTGCCATGATCGCCGGCCTGGCCAAAAGTCCCGAATATTATTCCCCGTACCGTCATCCCGGTGCGGCATTGAAACGCAGGAATTTAGTGTTGAAGCTGATGCGTACGTATGACTATTTAACGGAATCGGCCTATCAGGCGGCGCTTAAAGAACCCCTTAAGACTCTGGAAAAGCCGGGGACATCCTATACCGGAGCGTATTTTGTAGATTATATTTTGGAAACGCTGAAAAAAGAGATGTCCCTGTCGGAAGATGAATTACGATCCGGCGGGTATAAAATTTATACAACCATGGACCGCCGGGTGCAACAGGCGGCGGAAGGGGCCTTTACAGATCTGGCGGAAGCCGGTCCGGACCGTTTTGGCGTGATGCAGCCCCAAGGAGCGTTGGTGGCCATCGATCCACATAACGGCGAGATTTTGGCCATGGTGGGCGGCCGGCGGTATTCGGCAGCCCAGACCAACCGAAGTTTTCAGATTTACCGCCAACCCGGTTCGGCCGTCAAGCCCTTTGTTTTTGCGGCGGCTTTGGAAAACGGGTATACCCCCGATACCAAGCTGGAGGATAAGCCCCTCGAAATTTGGGTCAATGATCAGCTGTGGCAGCCTCAAAACTATGACGATCAATATCGGGGCTGGGTGACGCTTCGGGAAGCCCTGGAGGAATCCATCAATACCATCGCCATTCAACTGGTGCAGCAATTGGGTGTGGCCACGGTCTTCGAGATGGCGGAACGGATGGGGTTGAAAAGTTTGGTCCGGGAAGGCGCCAAGAACGATATGGGCCTGGCGCCGTTGGCCTTGGGCGGGCTGACCCGCGGCGTGACGGTGCTGGAGCTGACGGCGGCTTACGGGGCATTCGCCAATGAAGGGATATACAATCGCCCTTACGGCGTTCAGCGGGTGTATGACGCCAAAGGCCGGCTGGTGTATCAAAATAAGCCGGAACAGAGAGAGGTGCTCCGGCCGGAGATCGCCAGGACGCTGACGGCCATGATGGCAGGGGTCATCGAACGGGGCACGGGGATCCGGGCTAAACCGGTGACTAATGCAGCCGGGAAAACCGGAACCTCCAACCGGAATACCAACGGTTGGTTCATCGGGTATAATTCCAATATTTTAGCCGGGGTCTGGATAGGGAATGATCAGGCCTCTGAACCGCTGATGGCTAACGGAGTTTCATTGGGAAGTGGCACGGCAGCGGCCATCTGGGGCGAATTTTTACGGAAAAGCGGGCGAGATGAGGCTGAATTTCGGCCAGACTGGACAGAAAAATGAAGATTTGGGTCATGGTAATGGACCAGGCGGCCCCGCTGACGCCCAATAACGGGACAAATGCGAAAAACAATGTGGTTTTAAGGCCGATGGCCCAGAGACTGAGCAGGAGAATTTTATCGGAGTCGCCGGCAGCGCTTAAGACAGTCAGGTTCAGCATACCCAGGCTCACAAATGGCAATCCCAAGACCAGGACGCGGATGAGATATACCGGTCGGAGCGTATGGAAAAGGGTATTGCTTAAGAAGGCCGCTTGAGAGTAGATGATGATTAAACCGATGGCGCTCATGGCCAACGCGGCGCCATAGTAACGGATGAGCTTGGTTTTGAAGGATTGGGGATTTGGGCCTTTTAGCGAAGCGCTGACTTGTGGGGAGAGCACCGTGGCTAAGGGTGCCAGAAAAATCAAGGGGAAATAGGTCACCGGTGCGGCCATCCCGTTTAAGATGCCGAACCATTGGGTGCTTTCGGTCGTCGTATGATAAACCCCAACCAGCAGCCGGGGAATGATGGCGGATTCAGCGGCTGCGCCGGTGCTGACGATGATTTGATTGAGCAGTAAGGGCCAAGCATAATTGAGAATCTCAATTTTGGGAAGACAGCCGGCAGGGAGGAGCGGTGACCGGTCCGGGATGGTTTCTGTCCGGCGATACGCCCACAGTGTGATAAAACAGACCAATTCGCCGATGGTTAAGCCGATGATAGGATAATGGTAACCGGCCAAAGGAAAATGGGCGGTGAGAAAAATCAGGGCGAAAACGGTGAAGCCAATTTCCGCTATTTGTTCGGTAATTTCGGAAACGGCAGTGGGGGCCATCCGGGAAAAGCCTTGATAATACCCGCGCAAGACGGCTGAAAGAGCTGAAAAGGGGATGGCGACGGTTAATACCATTAAGCTGAATTTAACCCGGGATTCAACGAATATCACCTTGCTTAAGAAGGGAGCGACGAACAATAGGGAGCCGCTGGCGATGAGCGAACCTGTCGTAACCACCCGGAGGGCCCACTTTTTCAGGACGGCAATGCTTTGAAGGTCGCCGACGGCGTAATATTCGGCAACCCATTTGGTCAAGGCCATGGGCAAACCGATGGCGGCGATGCTGCTGAGCAGGCGGTATACCGGATAGGCCATCTGGAAAATACCCAGGCCTTCGGCGCCAATTTTCCGAGCCAGCCA
>JAKOSX010000202.1 GCA_029776595.1 Bacillota bacterium
AGGAATCAACCAAACGGATTAAAAATGCATTGGAGGCCCATGATTTGGTTTTCGAGGCATTATGGGATGACCTGAAGGCCAGAGGGAAGGTCTCACCGGCCGCAGAAAATCGTTCGCATTATGTGCCTCACCGGGTACTGGACTATATGCAGGATGTGGATAGCCGGTTCCCTGGGTTATCCCGGCGGTTCAAGGCTCCATACCGATACTATTTGCAGGCCCGGACTGGATCGAAGCGGCTCATTGATACCGATTATATAGGCGTAACCATGCGGCATTTAGCTAAATTCTATATGGATAATGCCTATGATGATTTCCAGCTATATATTGCAACGGAATGGGATGCCCACCCAAAACTCACCGATGAGCAGAAGGAAAAGATCGGGAAGGTCATTCCGAACCGGCTTTATGAAATCGATGGGAAATGGTATAAAGGGTGGCAGTATGATCCTGGCCGAGTAATTTATTCAAGAGAATCAATTGCCGAAGATGTTGTAATGGAGGCAATAGAAGAGTTAGCGGCTGGTATGTTGACAGTTAAAGAACTTGCGGAACGGTTGGAGAAAAAGTCAAAAAGTCTCCCGACGTTAGGTGGATATAAAAAGGTGTATCTGTTGCCTGTTGAGATCGCTGACCGGCTGACTAACTTCCGGGCCTCGGAGTATACGTCGAAAATATTCAATGCTCTACGCAAAGCGAACCAGACTTATAAGTCTATCTTGTTTAGTCCTATTTCGTTGGGTTTACCGTTCCATGCTTCAAATGCTATCGGTGACTTCATTAATTTATACCGGGATGATCCGGCGGCGTTCCGGTATATCGGGGAAGCATGGGAAGCTGCCAAACAGTGGCAGGATGGAGAGGTTGAAGATAAGTACCGTGATTTAATCGAACTTGCTGAGAAAATGAGAGTGGCCGAAGCTAGTTTGATGCGAAAAGCCGGGATGCCGTATCATCCGCAATTGGCCAAACTGCAACCGCGACGGTACGCTTTGCGGAAGTTAAACCTATTTGCCAAGGCTGATGAATTGGCAGAACGCCGGGAATTGCTTCCGAGATTTATGAAACTTATGGCAGATATGAAACGGATTGAGAAAGGAGAGATGCCCAAAGCCAATTTCCTGGATGTGGCCAAACTTAAAGAACATGGTATGGATAGCCTGGAAATTGCCGGTAAATTGGCGAGAGAAATCACGGTCGATTATGACAAATTAACTCCCGAGGGGAAATCGGTATTACGTGATTTACTGTTCCCATTCATTACCTTCTATGCCCAGAACTTCGCTAACTGGACCCGGTACGTTGCGCGCCGGCCGGATGATTTTGCTCTGAAATTCGTTATACCAATGGTATTAATGACCATATGGAACTGGTTGCGGTATGGTGATGAAGAGGAAAAGCTACCGGATTATTATCGGGTGATGCCTCATCTTATTACCGGTTATAAGGATAAAAGTGGCAAAATGATCATTATTGCTTTGCAAACGCCGGTGGAGTTGGCGGCAAAAATTGTTGGACTTGAAAAGTTCCCGGATATTGTCCGACGCGTGAAAAACGGTAGTGTCTCTCTCGATGAGGGGATTGCCGAATTGGGTAAATCGGTTATATCCGGACCGTGGGAGTCGGCCAAGGATCTGTTCACCACGATATTAAAAGCACCATTGGAAGCTTATGCGCTGAACCGTAGTATGTTTAACGGACGAAAAGTTGTTCCAGAAAGACTTCTCGGAACTCCGGAAGGAGAAAAACTGCGGTTGAAGTATGTGATCGGCCAGTGGATAAATCCGGTTGGGAGTTGGAACAGGAATGTGCGTGATGACGACAATATCCTCGAAACCGCAAAGAAATATTTCACGAAGGGTCCGGCAGATGTAGGCCGGGCGTTCGGAGTGCGCCACGTTGATCTGGGAAGGGAGCAGATTAACCGATTCTATGAAGAACTAGAAGATTTGGAGAACCGGTATAAATCGGTTAAGGAAGCACGTCGAAGAGGTGAAAAACCTGTCTTTAAGGATTTGGCTAGGCTTCGGGTGTTTCGACGGCTTTCCAATGATTTTAGCAACCAATATAAGGTGATCGAACGCATCCGACGGTCAAAACTTTCTGAATCAAAGAAAGAAGATATGATTGATAAAATTATGGCGAATATGGCCCGTCGGGCAGAATTAGTTTTGAGGGCTGGTCAAAAATGACCAGCCTTCACTATTTATAAACCACGGAGGGATGAGTATGAATTATAAAGACATTTTAAGTTTAATCGTACTTAGTGGATCTGCTATCACAGCATTGTGGAAAATCATCGAAGGCATTGGGAAGTTATTGCGGATGGTTACGCTTGTTGAGAATATTGCAGAGGAAAATAAGATTTTACTCAAAGCGAACTTCGTTATTTTGGATGGGTTAAAGCAAATGAAATGCAATGGACGAGTGACTCAAATGTATGATGAAACGCGGCAGTTTCTTATCGATAGAGGTGAGAAGTTGTGAAGTCGATATTCGAACGAATTTTGGAACTAACCGGCACCTTTGAAACTTCAAAATTGCCTCCGGAATCGTATGGAGTAACTGTCGGTAATTTTGATGGCGCGGGGATGAGTTTCGGCATTTTGCAATTTAATTTACTGTCTGGGACCCTCCAGCCGATACTCCGCGAAATGATTGCAAAACATCCAAACCTTGTAAAATCATGCTTTGGTTCGTTATATCCAGAA
>JAKOSX010000203.1 GCA_029776595.1 Bacillota bacterium
AGGTCATCCCGGACGTGCTTGTAACACGCTTCCAACACAGCTAGAGCAATTTGTTGCCCCAACGCTTCCATCTGTTCAGTGTCTTCCTTGCTTCCGGCCTTGACTGTCTTTCTTGATGTAATGAGGCCGGACATCACTCGCCCGGCCTCACCACTAATCTTTGAAAGCATATCGACTACTGTAAAAAAGTCACGGTTGGTGAGAGGTCTAATCTTAATTTCCATGAATTAAACCCCCACCTCTTCCTTCGGATTCCGGATAAACCAAGGCTCTTCATCAAGGTTTTCCGGATCAAAATGAGCCGTGAATTGGATGGAAAGTGTAGCCTCTTCTCCATCAGTTTCGGAAACCTCAAAATTTCCATCTGCCAAAGCGTTTTTAATTCCGCAGATGATAGGTTCATCGGTTCCGGATTTGTTTCCGACCAGGGCGATGTTGGTGCAATAATCAGACAAAGCGATTTGTAACGCCCTCTTGATCTCATCATGCGTGGGCTCCGTCTCCGGGTAGTCCTCTACCGTCGAACCCGGCAAAGCCAGTTTCAAAATGTCAGTCGTAAACTCAACGAAATTCGCAGTGATTCTAGCCGTCACCCTTGTCACGCGCCGGAAACCTTTGACCGGACCTTTCTGCCCGTCAACTGTAATCTCTTTGATTTCCTGCTCGATCGTAAAGGTATTTCCATCCCTTGTTGCGCCGATCAAGACCTCGTCAGTCTCGCCGTAATTTTTATATACGGCGCCGGCATCGACAACAAACCGCTTATAGGTTTCATTTGTAATCCCATGATACCGTCCCATTCATTTCACCCCTTCTTAAATTGTTCGCTCCACTGCTTCCGACAGGCGCGGATAGAATACTGCTGGTTATAATGGATTACCAGCGGATCATCCTCATCCACCGTCCCGCCGCTAAAAAACGATACCCGGATTCTCGAATACCGCTCATGCTCAAAATATTTCTGGTCAAGTAAAAATTTCATTCGTTCGGCGGCCTTCCTTGCCGTCGCCTTCGACGTTCCATAATCCCAATAGTCAGTGTACAAAGTAAACCGCGCGATCGCGGTATGGGCCGGACTGAGTTCAGCTATCCGGAAAGTAATATAGGGCTTTTTGGCGCCCTCCGGCGCCGATTCGGAAAAGATGGCAGGAAGATCGGCAAAAGTGGTGACGTAGGAAACAAGTTCGGTATCGGATTGCAGGACTTGGAGAATGGTTGATTCAATCATCGTCAAACCACCTTTCCATCATCATTAGCTTAATGTATTCCCGCTCTTCCTCAAATGTCGGAAGAAGAAAAGGCCGTGCTTCAACTTTTCCCGCGTCCTTACCGGTCTTGTTAACCGTTCGTTCTTCCGTACCAAACTCCAAAAGGTGGGCATGGTACGCCGGCGGACCCGCGCCAACAAGCGCCCCGTATTCCGAGCCTTCTTTAAAAGTTTTATACCGAATGCCTTTGTGTAAATTGCCGGAAAACCGGCCCGGCGGTTCACCGGGCTGAGAGATACGTTTGGTTTTAATTTTGTCGCGGATCTTACCTTGTAGATACTTGGCTGCGTGCTGGACCTTCTCGCGCTCCAATTTATCCAAGTCTCTTTGTATGGCCTTAACGTAGCTTTTCATCTCGAACTGGTTCCATTTAGCCATTCACCTCAGCTCCCGGCAAGTAATCACTTTCCGGATTCCGCGCTCCTCAATGTCCTCAATGGTTTTGATTTCAAAATGCCGGTTTTTAAACCGAATTCGCTGGTCTTCGTTTACTTTCACGTTCCCCCGGACTTCAAACCGGTGAGTAGCTTCCACGCCAACCGAATTAAACTCGTACTGCTGCCGCGCCTGTACCACTGTTACCTTTGCCCATACCGTCTTTTTATCTGTCCAGCCCTCGATAAAACCGCCTTCACCGTCCGGCGTCA
>JAKOSX010000004.1 GCA_029776595.1 Bacillota bacterium
AAATTCTTTTGTCCACCGAAAGGTGAATCCGGACATCTGAGAGAATATAGCATGATACAATAATATCAAACCGGAGGGACGAGATTGAAAGAAATCATATTCGGAGTCGCCGGAGGCCTGGCTTTATTCATCTTTGGCATGAATTTAATGAGCGAAGGTTTGAAGAAGGCTGCCGGCGAAAAAATGCGGAGAATATTGGAAACCTTAACCAAGAACCCCCTCATCGGAGTCATCGTCGGAACGTTCGTGACAGCCATCATTCAAAGCAGCAGCGCTACCACAGTCATGATCGTCAGTTTTGTCAATGCCCGCCTAATGACGTTACCCCAGGCCATTGGGGTCATCATGGGCGCCAATATCGGAACCACGATGACCGCACAGCTCATTGCCTTTAATCTCGGCCAATATGCCTACGTCATTGCCGCAATCGGTTTTTGCCTCTATTTTTTCCCCAAACGTAAAACATGGCAATACATCGGACAAGTTATTTTCGGCTTCGGTATTCTTTTTATCGGACTCAATACCATGTCCGCCATGCTGAAACCGTTGGCCCAATCTCCGGTTTTCACCCATTGGATCACCAACCTCAGCCACAATCCAGTGATCGGCGTACTCGTCGGAACCTTGATGACCGTCATCATTCAAAGCAGCAGCGCCACCATTGGCGTACTCCAAACCCTGGCTTCCCAGCCGGTGACGGTTAACGGAGTCATCCAACCGTTGATCCCTTTAACAACAGCCATCCCCATATTGCTGGGAGACAATATCGGAACCACCATTACGGCCGTATTGGCCAGTATCGGCACAAATAAAGCAGCCAAACGGACGGCTGCCGTCCACACCATGTTCAACATTTTCGGATGTATGATTTTTATCCTTGCCTTGCCGTTCTTCATCCGATTTGTACTAGCTGTATCTCCACAACCCGATCCTGCCCACGGCATCACGGCCGCCCAAATCATCAAGCGCCAAATCGCCAACGCCCATACTTCATTTAACATATTAAACACTATCATTTGGCTGCCTATGACCGGGCTCCTTGCGAAATTCGTGACCAAAATGATTCCCGGCGAAGATCAATATATCGAACGGAGCACCAAATACCTTAACAAACGGATCACCGACAACCCGGATGCTGCGTTGGAGCTCTCCGCCAAAGAATTGGTACGGATGGGCGAATTTGCCCGGGAAATGTTCAATAAAGTCAAGGAAGCATTCATCACCTCCGATCCTTCAAGCGAAGAGACGATCAACGAGCTGGAAGACAATCTCGACTTTTTGCAGGAAGAAATCATCAATTATATGTCGACCGTCGTATCCCGTTCCACTTTGACGGAGATCGAAGCCACCCGGCTGGCAGACCTGATGCATGTGGTCGGTGATATCGAACGTATCGGCGATCATTGCACCAACATTATGGAATTGGCCGTCTACCGCAAAAACAGGAACATTAAATTTTCAGAACAGGCCAACGAAGAAGTGGACAGAATTTTCAAACTGTCTTCCGAAATGCTCGACCATGCCATCACGGCGCTGTGCCATAATGACTTCGAAGCTGCCCGAAAAGTGCTCCAACTTGAAAAGGAAGTGGATGCATTGGAAGAAAACCTCCGACTGGGCCATATCACCCGTCTCAATCAAGGCACCTGCAACCCTAATTCCGCAGTCTGTTTTGTCGACCTGTTGAAAAACCTGGAGCGGATTTCCGACCACTGCTACAACATTGCCGAAGCGGTGCTGGATTCCGAAAAAAAACATAGTTCGGTCAAACTTTCAACAGTATGATAATGATATAACACCAGGCTCAAAGGCTTGGTGTTTTTGACTTCCGGTACTTCGCTGTGACAAAATCCCATGCCGCCTCATACAATATGATAGTCTTTTCAGGAGGTGTATGGTATTGAGCTTTGGCAGTGTGAAAATCTATCCTTTTCCGGCTGTCCAATACATCCCTCTCCATGTTACCCCGGTTTGTTCCGGAACCATTCTTCGCACCACCACTCGGACCCAACAGCCGCAATTGCTGATCGGCCAAGAGATCGTCAAATGGGAACCCATTCTAAGAACTGAATACGGTCTGGAGCAAATTCCCTTCCCATCCGTTGATACCCTGCCTATCGTCGCTCTCAACCTCGAAATCGATGACGCCAAATACCGCAGTTTTTATGTGACCATGACCGGCCGCAAATCTCCGGGACGTTATCATATCTATACTTTGCCCGGAAAATACTTTTACAAAAATCATTTGTTCTTCGAATTATTCGATCTCCGGACCGAGCAACGGATCGGATATGCCTCTGCCGTCCTCAAGTAAACCTGTGTTTGAGCCATGGCCGAGACATAAACAATACGCTGCATATGTCCGTTCCGCCACTTTCTCCCACGTATAGTTCTCCAGCACTTTTTGGGCAAGCAACGGCTCAGGCCCGGCCTGCCAGGCGGCTTCCAGAGCACGGACAATGCTGTCGACATCATCCGGCTGGCAATAAAAAGCATATTCCCCGAAATATTCGGCAGCCGACCCCCGATCCGTTGTCACAATGGCACATCCCCCCAGAGCAGCTTCCAATGAAACCAGTCCCGGTGTGTCATACCAACTGACCAAGGCATGAACCCGGGCAGCCGCATAGGCCGAAGCCAATTCGGTGGGGTTCATGGTATCGATGAAACAGCAGTCGACTCCGGCCGCTTTCTTGCGACACTCCTGATAATACAGTCCATCGTTGAGAGGGCCGATTAACACCAGCGGTAAATGGAGCTTGCCCGCTGCTTCAATCAAAGCCAGCTGATTTTTTCGGGGAGAGATCCGTCCGACGGACAGCAAAAAATCTCTTCTTCCCCACCGACGGTAGAACCGTTCACCGGTTGCCCAGGCGAAACTGCTGTCAACCCCGTTGGGCACCACCACGGCCGGCGGCAAATCATCATATATTTTTCGAAGCAATGCCAGTTCCGCATGGGAATTGGGAAGGAGCAGATCCACTCCCGCCAACACTTCCTGCCGCAGTGGCTGTGTCTCTTCCCACCACCGGGCAAAGGCGGCCGGTTCCTTCCGATACCGTAAATATTCGGCAGGATCCCAAAATACCGTGGATAATACGATTTTGGCTCTGTTCCGCTTGGCATTGCGGTATTGCCGGTATGTATCCTCAATGGGAATCGTATTAAACAAGTGTACCAGATCAAACTCCCGGACATCCGGTTCCGGCGTGAAGTCAAATTCCACCTCCACACCAAGTTTGCGAAGATATTCTCCGGTTTTCCGCATTTGGACGGAATCTCCGGCAATGGCATAACGACTGCTGGTCCGGTTTTGCATCAGAATTCTCATTCAGGTTTTAACCCCCCTATTCCGCCTTAACGTCAATTCCGCCGATACCCGGACCATACCCTTCTGCCACGACCAGGCATTCACCGGGACCAGCGATATTCGGGTAATTTCAGGTACAAACGAATCTCCGGGAGAAATCGCCGGAACCTTGGAATGGCATTGGACAAATTTCCAGAAAGGAATGTCCACCCGTTCCTGCCGTAAAAATCCGTCCTCATCCCAATACTCCAAGTCAGTTTCCAAGACCCCCTCGGCTAAAATGGCATTTTGGGCATCCCTGTAATCAAAATGGACGATATGCGTTTTATTCCCGGCAATCTCTTTAGGAAAACCCAGTTTTAAAGGAACCTCTTTCTCAATCGCCACCGTCAGTTCATCCTTGGCCTCGCCATACTCCCATGATTCACGGCCCTCACCCGGCATTGCCCCGGCATCGTCAATGGGGACAAATTCCGGTAATGCTTTGATTTTCAATTCCCGCTCCAGATAGATTCCGGTTTCATAACGGACCAGATAACGATAGTTAATTGTGGTGCCATTCTGTTCATATGCGGTAAATTCGATAACCGGCTGCAATTCGATGTGATGATGGTTTTCGGTCAGTTCATTCCAGATAAAACTCTCGTTAATCCCGACGTTCAATTGTTCTTCGTAGGTCTTCCCCGAAATATGTAAATACCGGACGGAGATCAGCAACTCTCCCTCGATCCTCATCCACCCGGGTTTGGGCAGACATGAAAGACGGCCGAAACGGGACTGAATTTCCTGAATGCGGAGGGGTTTTCGTTTCAACACCATTGTTGTTTCCCGCATCACCGCAAATTTCTCCCTTGCCGCCAGCATCTTTGCCAAAACGGTTTTGCCGTCTGTTTCGTCTCCCCATACGGTTACGGTACGCCATTGAAAGACTTTCAGTTGGTACACAGCTGTCACATTGAGCTGCACTTCCTGCCCGTCTTGGGAAAAAACCACCGGTTCGAACCGGAGGTCGGCATCCAGACGCAAGTCATCCGGTTTCTCAAAAAAGGGCCATTCCCCGACCAATTCAAAGAAGCCCACCTCCCATTGATGAAACGCTTCCACTCCGTCGTCCGCCAGATAATAGGCTTCGATTTTCAACCGGGACTCAAGAAGTACCCCTTTCTTCGTCAGCCGGTCATTACGTCCGACTGTTTCAACCCGCACCTCTGTCAGCTTTCCTCCGTTCCATGGAAATCCATAGGTTTTACTCGCCCGGTGCTCTTTCTCCAACAGCAATACCATCGCTTTGACGGAGTGGACCTTCGACGGAAGTTGATGTTCCCCGTCGGGCGGCAAAACGCAAACTACAGGCTTGGCTTGGAGAAAAAGGCATGTATAATCGATTTTTAATTCAAGTTCGCCCTGGTGTTTCCAAGTCTTAATCCATGCCGCATCGGTAATCTTTCCGGATAACCGGCAATGGGTGAAAGATTTGCATGCTTGGCCCACCGAATCAACCAGCCAACCGGCCGGATAATCCAGCGGAACATGGACAGGTGAACCGTCGGCGGCGGTAAACCGCAGTTCCCCCATAACTCTGCAGTTGATCACCTGGTCCGCGGGCGGGTCAAAAACCAGATTTCCCGTAAAGCCCAGAAACTGGACAACCTCCCGTTCCACGGCCACCGGAATCCGAATCATTTGGGTCGAAGCCTTCCGTTCCACCACCTCATCCAAACACAAGGTTTTCAGCTTATCCTGGGAAGGTTCCGGATGAATTTCTTCCACCACCAACAGGAACGCCTGTTCCAGCACAGCTTGATTATCCCCAATCTGCCGCGGTTGATAGATATAATAGTCCTGCTTCAATTCGGCCTTAAATAATGGAAGTGGTTCCGGAAGGGCTTTCCCCACAACCACCTCAAACTGCACCTTGTCATCGACTTTTCGGAACCGACCGTCAAATTCCACATAGATAATTTCCCGCTTAAAAGTCCCCCGGGCAATTAAAAAGCCGCCCTGATTCAGAAAGGAAATCTCCTTCAGGGTGATCTCAATCGCATGGATTCGCCGGTTAACCAGTTCTTGCCACGACGTTTCCACTTTAAAGCGGCAGGTACGGGTGAGAGACATCGCCGACTCCTTTAACGGTATCTCTTACATATATATGCCAACCTTGTCTTCCTTAGGCACATTCACACGGGGGCCCGGCATAAAGAGAAACAGGCTGTTCTGCCGAACAACCTGTTCTCAAACGATCTTTGTCGGATATTACAGGTAATATGGAGATACGATTTGAACCAGCAATTGTTGGGTTTGCGTCACTTTCACAAAGAACTCGATAACCACTTTCTGCCGAAGTGTGGTGCTGTCCTCCAGTTCGAAAAGGATCGTCTCGATCCGGGAATCCACCCGGACATTGGTACCCGGAGTGGCGCCGATGATATCCACGAAAGTGCTGAAGGGGATGTCTTCCGCCTGATGATGTTCAAGATTGTCGGTACCGATGAAGAAGATTTGTTTATGGAGGACACCCTGGATGATGACTTTATCCTCAATGACCTCGGTGCTGATATCTTCAATCCGGGCCACAATTTCCCGAATCTTAATGGCCGGCACCGGCAAAGTGAAGAGATTTTCCACCAGGATCTGATTGGTATTTTCTCCGACGACGGTTTCCAATTTCAGCAACGCACCGGGCCCCAAAGCCACATTGATCTGTACGCTTTCGGTAACTTTGGCGAAGAACTCGACGACAACTTTTTGAAGCAAAGTGGTTGCATCTCTCAGGTCAAAATGGACGAATTCGACGACCGGGACAACCTCCACATCCATGCCGGGCAATGCGCCGGGAACGTCAACGAAGGTTGAAAACTCGATATCTTCGCCTTGATGGTATTCCACGTTATTGGTTCCGACATAAAAGATTTGTTTATGGATGACACCTTGGATAATGACTTTGTCTTCAATAACATGGGTTTCGATATCCTGGATTTTCACGGTGATATCGTCAATCTTGATGGCCGGATTTGCCAAAGTGACAAAGTTCTCAAACAACTCCTGCTTTGTATTTTCTCCGACCACTTGGTCGACCCTTACCAGTGGCCCGGTTCCTGTAAGAATGTTTAATTGTCTGGTCTCGGTTATTTTTACGAAAAATTCGATAACGACCTTCTGATGCAAGAGAGTCGGCGTTAACAGGTTATAGATGACCGTTTCGATAATGGGATGGAGTTGGACATTCATCCCCGGTTCAGCACCCGGCACATCCACAAAAGTGCTGAAAGAAACGTCCTCTGCTTGATGGTGAACAATATTGTCTTCTCCGACAAAGAAGATTTGTTTGTGCAAAACGCCTTGGATGACCACTTTATCAGCGATCACATCAGCGGTTAATTCGCGAATCTCAGCATTAATATTTCTCACTTTAATTGCACGCAACGACAAAGTCACATTGCGTTCAATTAAAAGCTGCTTCGTATTTTCGCCGATAACCACTTCCGCCCGAATCAAAGGGTCCATTCAATTCCCTCCTTTAAGTGAGATTTTTTGAAAGTTCAAATTATCTGTCTTTCCTTCCATGAACACCTCGCTTTACATATTGTCGGGGATTGCTTTTTTCTTGGTTGACCGCGATGGGAGCTTCGGCGACAGTTCCGGACAGCCTCATGTCCATGGCGTCCGTTTTCTGACTGAAGTATGTATTCCGGTAGTAATGGTACTTTTCAAACCACAGGGTTAAGCCGAATACGATGATGAGATAGGTTACAAAGAGGAAGACCAAAAGCACAACCACCATGAAATCCCCCACAGGTTTGATAGAACATCCGATTTTGACTAGTATAATATATGTGCCTTTAGCGGGTTGTGCTAATGGTCTTGAGGTTTTTTTCCAAATAAAAAGACGCCCCTTTTCGGACGTCTTTCCTTGAAACTTTCTTATAAATATAAATATATCCGTTACAGACTGTTGTCGTCCACGCTGTCGAGCCAGGCTTCCAGCGGACCGACGATGGATTGGATACACCCTTCTTCAAAGGGGTTTTGCAAGCCGGCCAGTCGTACCAGTTCCAAGAAAGACATGCTGCCCCCGGCCTTACAGAGACGCAGGTAATCCTGCCATGCCTGGGAACGGTCTTTTGATGCCCGGATCCAAAACTGAAAAGCGCAAACCTGGGCCAAGGTATAGTCAATATAGTAGAAAGGCACGTCAAAAATATGGCCTTGCCGGAACCAATATCCGCCCCGGTTCAAAAATTCGTTATCCGCATAATCCCGATATGGCAAGTATTTCTTCTCCAATTCCCGCCACATCCGTTTCCGCTCCTCCGGACCGGCTTCCGGGTGTTCATAAACCCAATGCTGGAAATGGTCAACGGTGACCCCGTAGGGGATAAACAACAACGCTTCGGTTAAATGGTTAAATTTATATTTGGTCTCGTCGGGGCCAAAGAACAGTTTCATCCACGGCCAGGTTAAAAACTCCATGCTCATGGAATGAATCTCGCAAGCCTCCATTGTCGGCCAGAGGTATTCCGGCAACTCATAATGGCGGCTGCAATATACCTGAAAAGCATGGCCTGCCTCGTGGGTTAGGACATCCACATCTCCCGACGTCCCGTTAAAGTTGGAAAAGATGAAGGGAGCCCGGTAATTACTGATATAAGTGCAATAGCCGCCTCCGGCTTTGCCTTTTTTGGCCACCAAATCCAGTAATTGATGGTCGATCATAAAGTCAATAAACTCTTTGGTTTCCGGAGACAGTTCATGATACATCTGCCTGCCGTTCTTCAAGATCCATTCCGGATCCCCTTTGGGCGTGGCATTGCCCGTCAAAAAGCTCAACGGCTCATCATAATATTTGAGTGAATCCAGTTGCAGCCGTTTTCTCTGGCGTTCCCGCAATTTAACGGCTAACGGAACCAATGTTTTCAACACCTGTTCCCGGTATCCGGCGACCATCTGCGCATCATAATCGGAACGGGACAACCGGGCATACCCCAGTTCAATAAAGTTAGCGAAACCAAGCTTAGTGGCGATTCGATGGCGCAGTTTCACCAAACCGTCGTAGATTTCATCAAACTGGGCCTCATTTTCCAGGAAAAATTGGGTGACCGCTTCCTGCGCCCGGCGCCGCATATCCCGATCTTTGGACTCCATAAACGGGCCCATTTGGGCTAAATTCCGTTCTTCTCCTTCAAACATGATTTTGGCCGATGCCCGCAATTTTGTGTATTGGCTGGCCAATTTGTTTTCCTGTTGGAGATCTTCGATGACTTCCGGTGCAAAAGTCTTCAGTTTCAGTTCGGCGATGCGGAAAAGCTGTTTGCCCCACTGGGCCTCCAGCTCCTTCCGAAAGGGCGAACGGACCAAGGATTTGTAATAACCGGCCACCAGCCCTTCATAAATGGGCTTAACATTGTCAATATAATCATTTTCCGTATCATAAAACGGATCCGTGGTATCCACGGTATGGCGGATGTGGACTAACGTCTCCATCGTATCAAAAGTATTCCGAAGCCTATTCACCTCGACTATGATCCGGTTTTGTTCCTCCGCCGAATCCGCTCGGTCGAACGCCTCCAATAGCTCCTTAAATTCTTTTTCAAAAACCTCCATATCCGGTCGTTCGTAACGGTAATCTTTAAAAACAGCCAACCCTCTTCCCCCCATTTATCTGTTAACTCATGGTTATTTTATACCAGGAACGAAATTCTAGCAATGTTTTTAGACAAATGGATGTTGGATTTGAAGGCTGGTACACAGTATAAAGTTCACAGTACATGATATATAGGAGACAGGAGCTTAAAAAGTTGGCAGTTTACAGTTGGAACAGTTGACAGTTCAAAAGTGATAAAAATGCTTTAGAAAGTACTGTTCACTGCGAACTGTGCAACGAATCATCGTTGCAACACTATCCGACTCCCATATCGCAAAACATGCCAATAAAGTATCACCATGATTGCAAAACGGCCATATGATGCAACAGGAGGTGAAGATGATGCCTACCTTTTTGGACCTTCGTACCAGCCAATTCGCGCCTGGGGGAACTTTGTCGACGAACCCGGCGGCGCCGACGTTTTTAGGCGGCATCGGCCTCGTCGTGGGTGACGCTACCAATATCCGGGTTGACTTAAATGCAACCGTAAACGTTTCAGCAGGTTCCGCAGCTACCATAACCATTCTGGTTTGCAGAAACCTGCCGGCAGCGACCATCAGCACCTTTAATCCGGGTAATGTCATTTACACTACCACCGAAAGCGTTCCTGCCGGCCAGGCGGAAACCATCGGCATCAACGTTGCTGATTTCCAACCGACCACCAGTCCGACGGAACCCGGCCAGGTGAACTACGCTTTATTTGCTTATTCCAGTGCAGCGGATACCTCTCTCGCAGACCGCGTCCAGACTTTAAACGGTATTGCTGCAGCCGGCTGATAACGGCCTGATCCCGCATAGGGAAGATCATCACCATCCACATATAATGCCGATCATTGCAAAAGGGCAGCCGAAAAAAGCTGCCCTTTTCTTTTTTTCCGGACCCGGCGATCACTCAGCCTTCCAACGAAGTATACTTCGCCAAACCGGCAAGCAATTGTTCAACTTTGGTTTCCCAGGTATGGCCTGCCGCAAAGGATTGCCTCCTTTGGCGCTGAACCGTTCGGTTCGCCTTGGAATCGGTCACAGCCCGCTGAATGGCTGCAATGCATTCCTCCGGACTGCGATAGGTATAGACCAAAGGTGACCGTAATCCTTCGGTAAACGGCAATTCCCGGCTGACCACAGGTATCCCGGCAGCCAAATACTCATATAGTTTCACCGGATCGGCGCCCCGGGCGATCCGGTTGTCGAGAAACGGTATCCAGCCGACATCGAAATGCCGGACATACGCCGGCAACCGGCTATAGGGCCGCGTTCCAAGATAAATCAGATTCTTAGGCGCTGTACTGAAATCCCATTGATAGGATTCGCCAATGATCACAATTTTCCATCGTGGCCGTAAATAGGCTACCCGGTAAATGAGCTCCATATCGACCCATCCCCGATAAAAAGCACCTGTAAACCCGATAATGGCTTCAGCCCCTTTTTTTAATTCGGCGATTTCAGCCGGAACCGAGCCGCCCCCAAACCGGTAATGATCCAAGTCCACGCCATTGGACAAGAACACCACCCGCGGATGGTTCGCCTGATGCTTGGCAAACAAGCTTTTGGAAACGCATAATATCAGATCCGCCCGCTCCACCATCAACGCTTCGCAGCCGTCAAACACCGGGTCGTCGTCAATGCAGTCATACACCAGAAACTTTCCGGGCCCTGGTTCGATCCATTGGGCATAAGCCGGAAAATAAATAAAATAGATGGCCTGCTCGGCGACTTCGGGCGGCAGCCGGTCCAAATCCCGGTATACCCATACATTAGGTGCCACATGCTCCGGCTCGGCACCCGGTTGTTGCTGGGGATTCCGCACATGAACCGGATGCCCCTTTTCCGCCAACCGCAGCATTAACTGTTGCGGCCGGTGAAACAGGTAATGCCAGTCGATGGCCGGATAACACACGATAGGCCGCTTCAACGGTTACACCTCACTGTCCTTCCAGCCTGTTACTGTTCACTATATGCAGCCCAGCGCCCATTGTTGTTGCATATCAAAAAATCCCCGTTAAATTGGGGATTTCTGACTAATTCCGAATGGCTGTATCTTTCATAAAATATCCCGAGGTTATCAGGAAATTGAAAGGCGGAAGAACCATGCCATCTATGAAAGTACTGCTTTTCGGGGCCACCGGCATGTTGGGAAGCCGATTGTTTTATTATTTAGACCAATGCGGATATGATATCCATGCCACCACCCGCCATCGGGAAACTCACGGATTACCGTCATCATTGTCTTCAAAGGTCCGAACGGATGTCCGGGCGGACGACATACCTGCCATTGAACGTTTGATCGCCGAAATTCAACCGGATGTGATCATCAATTGCATCGGAATCATCAAACAGGTCCCGGAAGCCAAGGATCCCATCCAGGCCATCCGCATCAATGCCCTTTTCCCCCATCAGTTGGCCCAAATCTGCACCCATCGCCATATCAAGCTCATCCATATCAGTACAGACTGCGTTTTCGACGGTATCAAAGGAAATTACCGCGAATCCGACTTACCATCCCCAACCGACCTGTACGGCCGGACGAAACTCCTTGGCGAACTGAACCAGGAAGGCTGCCTGACACTGAGGACCTCCATCATCGGCCATGAGTTACACAGCCGCTTCGGCCTGGTGGAATGGTTCCTGGGGCAAACCGGCCCGGTCAAAGGATACACTCGAGCTATTTATACCGGATTGCCGACTGTAGAATTTTCCCGAATCATCGCTGAGTATATCCTGCCCCGCCCGGAACTTAATGGACTGTATCATATATCGGCTGACCCTATTACTAAATATGATCTTTTACAGTTGATCAAGACTGCTTACCAACGGGATACCGTCATCATACCCGATGACAGCGTGGTTATCGACCGTTCTTTAAATTCTGAAGTTTTCCGGAAAATCACCGGGTATCAGCCTTTATCATGGCCTAACCTTGTCGAAGCCATGTATCAGGATTATTGCACATCCCCACTGTATTCACCTTAAGTTTGTACAAAGGAGGTGATCCGTCATGGCCGACTTGAAAGACAAAGTGATTGTGATAACCGGAGGTACCGGCTCCCTGGGCAAAACGTTGACCCGGCGGCTGCTCTCCTCCGAGGATAACGTCCCACGTAAAATCATTATTTTTTCGCGGGATGAGGCCAAACAACACCAAATGCGGGTGGAATATCAACAAAAGATCAAAGCCACCGATGAAGTCATTTACCACAACTTCGAGCGCTTGATCGAATTCCGCATCGGCGATGTCCGGGACCCGCATTCGTTGTCATCAGCCCTGAAAAACGCGGATATCGTGGTAAATGCCGCTGCATTAAAACAGGTGCCGACCTGTGAGTATTTTCCCTTTGAAACGGTACTGACCAATATTCACGGTGCAGAAAATATCGTCCGGATTATCCGGGAAGAAAAATTGCCCGTCGAAACGGTGGTCGGAGTATCCACCGACAAAGCATGCAAGCCGGTGAATACCATGGGCATGACCAAAGCCATCCAGGAACGGATTTTTACTGCCGCCAATATCGCCGTTCCCACCACCCGGTTCATTTGCGTCCGTTACGGCAATGTGCTGGCGTCCCGCGGGTCGGTGATCCCCCTCTTCCATGAGCAAATCCGTCATGGCGGGCCGGTCACCGTCACCACGCCGGATATGACCCGCTTCCTGCTGCCGTTGGACCAGGCGGTGGATACGATCTTGACTGCTATCCGCCAGGCCAAACGCGGTGAGGTATATGTCCCCAAAGTACCGGCTGCCCGCATCCTGGATGTGGCCAAAGTCCTCATCGGCAACCGTCCCATCCGGATTGAATTTACGGGAATCCGGCCGGGCGAAAAAATTCATGAATCCTTGATCTCTGAAGAAGAAGCCTGGCACACCTACGACCGGGGCGATTACTATGCCATCCAGCCCATGTTGCCGGAGATCGCTTCTCAAGATGAAGATCCCGAAAAGATCCTCGGGCATGCCTACAGTTCCGGAGATGATGTCTTATCCGTCGCCGAAGTCACCGCCCTTCTCAAAAAACATCATCTGTTGCTCGACGACGGACAGCATGAAACCGGCGAATTGCTGCGCTAAATAAGACTGCAATCTTCATGGAGGTTATCATGGACATTGCCCAGCTATCCCAAGCGATCCATATTTTAAGCCATATGTCGCTCACTGAAGCTGCGCCGCTCATCGACCAATTAGCCCCGCTCATTGCCAAAATGGCCAACAGCGGCGTTGGAACGGACAGTTGCCTGAACCATGGCTGTCTCCCCCTGCCGGTCCATTATTATTCACCGGTCCCCGACATTACGGATTTAAAAAAACGCAATGTTTGGAAACAACGAAGCTCCTTGCCGGGTATCCAGTGGGATGAACGAGGCCAACTTCAGTTTTTGGCAATGCTCGGGAAAAAATACGGTGCCGAATGCCGGTGGCCGGCCGAAAGCAGCGGCCAACCCAACCAATATTACACTGAGAACAACTCCTTTATCTTCGGATGTGCCGCGGCCGCCCATTGCATCATTCGCCACTTCAAACCCAAACGGTTGATCGAGATCGGTTCCGGATTTTCCTCATTCATTATCAATGAAGCTTTAGAACAAAACCTCCGAGAGTCTAACCCTTGCGAATATACGATTATCGACCCTTACCCCCAACCCTTTATTTCCGGGTTAAGCCGACTCCATACGTTAATGGGGCAACGGGTCGAACTGCTCGCACCTGTATTTTTTCGGAAACTCCAGTCCAATGACATTTTATTCATTGACTCC
>JAKOSX010000204.1 GCA_029776595.1 Bacillota bacterium
CCATTTTAAAGGCAGTCCGGCCCACAAACTGATGGCAGGGATACAAGTCCCCGCTGGGGGTCACGGCAAAATAGTCAAATCCTGCCCCGCATCCGGTCAAGCGTTTGGGGAGACAAGGCCCGTGATCCAGACTCACCTCAAAATGGAAGAAGGTAAAGGGATCATCGCCCAGCCGTTTCTCAAGATAATACTCAGCCAAACGGTCATATTCAGCTTTGATCCGGGGCAGGTCTTCCTCAGTCAACCGATAATCTCCTTCATCGGAAACCACCGGTTCCACCGACAGTTCCCGAAATCCCAGCGAGTACATATGCTTGACGTCTTCGGTGAAATCCAGGTTGTGCTTGGTAAACGTCCCACGAACGTAGTAATTTTGATTTCCCCGTTCTTTAACTAAGGCCAGATAATTGGGGACAATCCGCGCATAACAGGCGCCCCGCATCCGGTCATTTACCTCCGGCCGACCATCTAAGGATAATACCACCGCAATTTGCTTTTGATTGAGATATTCCCGGATCTCGGGCGTCAATGCGACCCCGTTGGTGGTTAAAGTAAAATGAATATCCTTTCCATACCGGGGAGCAATCTTCTCCCCGTACTCGACGACCTGTTTCACCACGTCCCAGTTTAACAAGGGTTCGCCGCCGAAAAAGTCCACCTCCAGCTGGCGCCGGTTGCCTGATTGGGCCAACAGCATATCAATGGCGGCTTTCCCCACCTCAAAGCTCATCTGTTCCCGGGCACCACCGAAGGGTCCGGTTCCGGCAAAGCAATACCGGCAGCGCAGATTGCAGTCATGGGAAATATGAAGGCATAACGCTTTTAGCGTTGCTTCCCGTTCCAACGTCACTTCGGCTTCGGGTTCATCCTTTAAATACCCCATCTGCCGTAATTCGTCCAAATCCGCCTTCACATCCTTCCGGTACTCCTCGGCAATTGGTTGCCCCTGAAGATAGCGATGGACGGTCTCATTGATTTCAAATAATGAATTGGATAAAACATCAAATAAAAAAAACCGGCCTAACGCCTGAAACGAATGCCAATTACTCATATGACGCTCCTTTAAACCTACGGATAAAAATTATAGCCATGATGCCATGGCTACCTAACTGTCTGTCGTTTATCGTAACTACCGATGCTATGTATCCGTTTATTTCTGGCAGACTTGATTGCCGACAGTGCAGGAAGTCTTACATGCAGATTGGCACGAATTTTTGCATTCGCCACAACCGCCGGTCTTGGCCGTTTCCCCTAATTTCCCTTGGCTGATGGTTTTAATAAATTTCATACGTCCATTCCTCCAGTCATTCTACTATACAATGCTGATAAATAGTATACAACAATCATCTTTCGGAGTCAATTGATGAAGCCATAAAGGCATGAAGTCCATATCGTCCCTTCATGCCTCTACGGAAATATGGGAAGTCCTTTCGCGCGCTTCTCTCCGTCCAATCCCGAACAATCCTGCCAAACCCAGCCACAAACCCATAATAATCACCGGCTGATATTGCCAAAACGCAAAACCCCGCGGGACCCAGGGAGATTGATAATCCTGGGTTTTTTCCTCCGCCAATTGCAACACAAACCGTTCGAACCGGGATGCTACTTCCGGATCATTCCGAGGATCTCCCAAAGCCATATCCCCAAAATAGGGTTGGTCTGCTCCAAAGATCATCCGGAAATCCTCGGCAAAGGTTTCCTCGCTGGACTCACTCCAGGCCACTGTATTGGCCTGGCCCGCCCCTTTCCAGCTTCCGCCGCGGAACCTGTGGTATTCCTCCCAAAGCGCTTTCCCGCGCCGGGTCTCTGCCGACATCCGGCCCAACTGAACATGATGTCCGGCTTCATGGTAAAGCGTCACCCGCAGCTCTGCTTCTGTGGGCTGGAATGTATCAGGTATGGCATAAATCAGGCTGAATCCGGCCCCTCCCTGGCCGCTCACTCCGGAGACGGCCAAAGGCGCCAAAAAGATCCGGTAATCTTTGAAAAATTCTTCCGGAATACGTTCCAGCAAATCATTCATGGCTTCCCGGACCTGTTGGACTTGATAGGGGTTTTCCAAACGCTCCGCCATCAACAGGTAATCATCGATCCCATCGCCGGTATCGACTTTTCCCGTGTTCAACAGATTGACCCGCTGTTGGGCTTCCCGGTACAGGTTCCACAGTTTTCCGGTGGTCTCCGCCGAATAGATCCGGTATCCGGCAGCTTCTCTCGTCCCTTCCGTCGTTTCCAACGCTTCAATCTCGTCAATCAACGCCTGGGTTTCCGCCACCAATTCCGCTTTGCTTTGAGCCGTGAGCGTCCCATCTCCGGATACTTGTCCCGGATACGCTGCCAGACCGGCACCCAGCATAAGCACGGCACCCCATGTCACTACGATCCCAGCCCTTTTTCGCAAAACCTTCATCATAGCCGCCTCCTTTCCCTTTGATTGATGGTTGAATGCAATAAAAAAAGAGCCTTGCGGCTCTCTTATTGTATCACAAAAGTTACATTATGCAAACTCGGCGCCGGGACATTCTCCGGACAGCGGACAATGAGCACAATCCGGACGGGTGGGACGGCAGTATTTCCGTCCCAGGTTCAACAGAAGAATATGGAGATCAGCTACAATATGGGCAGGTATCATCGGGCCTATCACTGCCTGAATTTCCGCAGGAGGCATTTTGGGCTGAACCCATCCCATCCGTTTCACAATCCGCTCAATATGGACATCCACCGGGAAAAAAGGATGGTGAAAACCAAATAACATAGTACATGCCGCTGTCTTCGGGCCGACGCCCGGCAACGCCGTCAGGTATTGCCAGGCCCGCTCCGGATCATCCGCCAGATTGTCCAGGGAATAATCTCCGAAATCTTCTCTAACTTTATTTAATACAGCTAAGATCGCCCGGCTCCGCTGTGCCGCCATCCCCGCCGGCCGGATCACTTCCGCCAACGCGTCAGCTCCCGCCTCAACCGCCAATTCCAGCCGAGGATAAGCTTTCTGAAACCGGTGCCATGCCGTCAAGGCATTCCGGTCGGAAGTTGCCTGGGTCAGCATGGTAGCCACCAAGATTTCCAGAGAAGTTCGGCAATGCGCCAACGGGCTGGATTGATGGAGCTTATCCGCTTCCCCAAGAGATTGAGTTAATAATTGATGCACTTTCATGAAATCCGGACGATTTCCGGCTTGTTTCCGCTTTTTCATAACCATTATCCTATTTTCAAATTCACCCGAAAGATTTTTTCAAAAGATTTAATGGCATCTAGCACTCCCATCGTTGTTTTTGGCTAATTTCCGATACATTCTGCGACTTCTCGAGAAAGGATTCAAAAGCTGATTCCAGAATTTTGAATAATATATCATTAAAATCACGGTAAGGAGCGTTATCCATGCAAAACATCGCTATCGAACAAAGCGAACCGGTAGGACAGGATCACCTTTATCCGCCACCCCGGGAGATTAAACGGTTGTACGAGATTGCCCAACATGGGGCTTTGACCTCCCTCAATTCCTTACGGCAATTCTTAGGGTCCGATGTGGACATCAACCTCAATTGCCTATCCCTATTAACGCTGCCGGTGCTGATTGACCGCATCAACCTCTTTTACCGGGACCATCTCGGCTTTCATCTCCGCTATTCCGGAGAAATAACCGGGGAAATTTATACTTTCTTCGCCGAACGGGATGCCAAAATGCTCATCGATAAGATGTTAGGGCACAAACGCTTTAAATACGGTAAACGCTTTAACCGGATCGAACTTTCGGTCCTCACCGAACTGGTGAATATCGTTTCCAATGCGTTTTGGAGGGCCATGACGGACAAAACCGGGATGAACTGGTATCTGGCGCCGCCCACTCTCATCAACGACCTCAGCCGAACGCTGTTTTATTCATCCAAAATCTATACAGTCGACTATTTCCTGGTCCATTTCGAATATGTGTTGCCGACCATGGACGTCCGCATCCAGTTTATCGTCCTTCCCACCCAACAGACGTTAACCAAGATCTTCTCCAAATTAAATCCATCCGACGCTCCGGACGTCGGTTACGCGAAATCCTTTTAAGCGATGGACCACCACTTTCCCCGTATGAATCTTCGTCCTGAATGAAATGCTAAAGACAGCAATCCATGGGGGAAGTGACGCAATGAAACTATTCCGCAAAAAACACCAACGGTATATCTTACTGGCCGTGGCAGCCGCCGTGTTGTTCGCGCCCATGCCCTTTATCAAAAAGTCATGGGCCGCAGCCGGACCCGTTAACCAGAAAACTATCGACATTCAGTTGCTGGCCCGGGTGATCCGTGCCGAAGCTGAAGCCGAACCCTATATCGGGCAAGTGGCCGTAGGCGCTGTCATCTTAAACCGGATTCAAAGTCCCAAGTTTCCGAACACCCTGGCCGGTGTGATCTACCAGCCTAAAGCCTTCGAATCCGTGGCCAACGGCACCATCAATAAACCTCCCACGGCCACAGCCAGAAAAGCAGCACAGGACTGCCTCAACGGCTGGGACCCTTCCGGTGGCGCTCTCTTCTTCTTCAACCCCGCCAAAGTCGGCGCCGGTTCCTACGTCTGGACCCGCAAAATCATCCAGCGTATCGGCAAACATGTCTTTGCCTTATAAACCGGTTAATTCAGCTCATCCAAGGTCAACCGGTAACTGGGGAGAAATACCTCCATAAAATACGCGACCTCCGGTTGATCCATCGCCTCCAACTGTTTCCGGATGGACATTTCGGCTTTTTCAAACTCCCGGTTACCCGCTTTCAGCTCTTCGAGGCATTTGAGATAGGCACATAGCTTATCGGCGGCTTTAACCACCTTCCAATGGTCGGCGTCATCCGGGCTCTTCTCAAGAATCACATCAGCATAGTCCGGTTGCAGCTCCGGAGGGAGCATATTGAACAACCGTTCCCGGGCCACCTGTTCAATGCCTGAATAGGCATTTTTGATCTCTGGATTGAAATATTTAATCGGTGTGGCCAAATCACCGGTGATCACTTCGCTAATTTCATGAAAAGCCGCCAAAACCATCACCCGTTCCGGATTCAAATTTCCACCGTACAGACGGTTGCGGATAATGGCCAAGGCATGGGCAATGATGGCAACCTCCAAACTATGCTCCTGGATATTCTCCGTCCGGGTATTCCGCATCAAGCCCCACCGCCGGATATATTTCATCCGGGACAAATAAGCGAAAAAATGAGTACGTTTCATCACAACCGACACTCCTCTAAAAACAAGGCCGGCTTTTCGCCGGCCTGATCATTACCATTTAAATATTGTGGTAGGATCTGCCGCCACCGCGGCCACCCCGTTTGGATTCGATGCTACGACGGATATCGGTTTGTCTTTCATCGGAATCTTTAATAAATTTAGCAAGCTTATCTTCGAACGACTGCCGACTTTGTTTCGGGCCGTTATTCACGGAACGGTCCGAACCGGCTTGAGCTTGCCTGATCGAAAGACCGATTTTGCCTTTATCCAGAGTCAAAACCTTTACTTTGACCAGATCTCCTTCCTTGAGGTAATCATTAACGCTCTTCACATATTTGTCCGCAACCTCCGAAATGTGGACCAACCCGGTCTGACCGGTTGTCAACTCGATAAAAGCCCCAAAATTGGTAATCCC
>JAKOSX010000018.1 GCA_029776595.1 Bacillota bacterium
CGGCAATCCGTATTTTTCGACGGATACAGCGGCAGCGCTTCGGGCTGCGGAGATCGAAGCTGAAATCATCTTGATGGCTAAAAAGGTGGACGGCGTTTACAGCGCCGATCCGAAAGTGGATCCGGATGCCATCCGTTTTGAAAATCTGAATTTCATGGAAGTCCTTCAACAACGGCTGCGGGTGATGGATTCCACCGCAACCTCATTGTGCATGGAAAATAAAATACCGATTGTGGTTTTTAATCTAACCCAAGTTGGCAACATCCGTCGCATTGTGATGGGTGAAAAAGTCGGGACATTTGTGAGAGGGGAGGATTAATCGATGATTAAAGACATCATTAAAGAAGCTGAAGAACATATGAAAGGGGCTATCGAGGCCACCAAACGGGAATTTCAAACCATTCGGACCGGCCGGGCCAATGCCGGACTGCTGGACCGGGTGATGGTCGATTATTATGGAACGCCGACGCCTGTCAATCAATTGGCCAGTATTTCCGTGCCGGATGCCCGGATGCTTGTCGTTCAGCCTTGGGACAAAACCGCATTAAGCGCCATTGAAAAGGCGATTCAAAAGGCGGATTTAGGGTTGAATCCCGTCAATGACGGCTCGTTGATTCGGATTCCGATTCCGCAATTGACCGAGGAACGCCGGAAAGAACTGGTGAAAGTCGTTAAGAAGGAAGCCGAGGAAAAACGGGTGGTTATCCGGAATATCCGGCGCGATGCCAATGAAAAGATCAAGGCCTTGGAGAAAGAGGCGCATGTATCCGAAGATGAAAGCAAGCGTGGATTGGAAGAGATTCAAAAATTGACCGATAAATATATCGCTGAGATCGATCGCCTCTTGGAGCATAAAGAGAAGGAGATTATGGAGGTTTAAGTTATCCCCCTCTTTAAGGGCGATAAACTCTTTAGAGGGGGTTATTTGATTCATATGAAATGTAAGCTGTCACATTGGTTTAAGAAAAAATCACCGTCGGTTACCAATATCCCTAAACATATCGCCATTATCATGGACGGAAACGGGCGCTGGGCCAGGCAACGTGGCATGCCGCGGACTGCCGGCCACCGGGTCGGTATGGACCGGGTCCGGGATGCTGTTGCCATTTGCCTGGAATACGGCGTGCCTTACCTCACGTTGTATGCGTTTTCCACGGAAAATTGGAAGCGCCCGGAAGAGGAAGTCCGCTTTTTGATGGATTTGTTTGAGGAAGCGCTCAAAAGCGAAGTAGACAAGCTGGACCAACAAAATGTCCGGGTACGTTTCATCGGTTTGCGGCATAATTTACGGCCATCCCTCCGGGAGCTGATGGAGCAAAGCGAGGCCCGGACCAGCGGGAATACGGCTTTGACGCTGAATTTGGCCATCAATTACGGAGGGCGTTCCGAAATCGTGACGGCCGCGCGGAGGATCGCTGAAGACGTCCGCCGGGGCGAAGTGGATCCGGAACAAATTGACGAATCGTTTTTTGGGAATTATTTATTTACAGCCGGCCAGCCTGATCCGGATTTGCTCATCAAACCGGGCGGGGAGAGCCGGATTAGCAACTTTTTATTATGGCAGATTGCCTATACGGAGATATATTACAGCACCAAATTTTGGCCGGATTTTAAGAAAGCGGACATGAGGGATGCGATTTTCTTTTACAGCCAGCGGGAGCGGCGTTTCGGAGGAATAAAAAGAGGAGAATCAATCTGATGAACCAGCGTGTTATATCGGGAATACTCGGGGGTATATTATGGTTCTTCCTGGTTTGGGCCGGAGGGCTGTATTATACTTTGGCTGTCGGTTTGTTGATTACCTTAGCCATGCTGGAATATATCGAACTTATCAAGAAACAGAATTTTCGGCCTCAACTCCACCTGTTGCTGGGTATTTCCCTTTTGTTATTGGCTGTCATTCATGTCATTCTCAATCATCCCGGGTTGGAACCCTGGAACAGCATTTACCGTAGTGAACGGGCGATCAATATGATGGTGGTCGCGGTCTTTTTCGCAACCATCATCCATGAATTGCTGCGGGGTGTTCCGGAACAGGGCCTGCCTAACGCGGCCGTGAACTTCTTCGGCGCGGTCTATGTCGGGGTGATGTTCGCATATATCTTATTGTTAAGATATATACCGGGGCAAAACGTCTTTTATGTTTTATTTACGATCTTGGTCACCTGGGCCAATGACAGCGCTGCATATTTCATCGGGATTAATTTCGGAAAACACAAGCTGTGCCCGAAGATCAGTCCGAAGAAGAGTGTGGAAGGGGCAGTCGGCGGGTTCGTCGGAGGGTTATTGGTTGCTTTGATCATGGGCATCGTGAACCGGCAGCCGCTCTGGGTTATGCTGGTATTGGGGATATGCGTGGTGGTGGCCGGCCAATTTGGCGATTTGATCGAATCGATCATCAAACGGAATGCAGGGGTTAAGGATTCCGGCAATTTCCTTCCGGGGCACGGCGGGGTGCTGGACCGTTTTGACAGCCTGTTGTTGGCGGCGCCGGTGGTGTATTATATGATTACTTATGTTTTGCCTCGTTAAGAGGGTGTTCCGGTTTGACCAAAGAGATCCGGGCATTGGCGGCCACCGCTTTTTTCGGTATCGTGCTGGCCATTTCGGTGAAATATATTTTTCCGCTGGTAGCTCCCTTTTTTTTAGGGGCTGTCTTCGCCAGTTTAGTCGAACCGTCGGTCCGGTTTTTAGAGGAGAAAGTTGGCATTCACCGCAAGTTTGCGGTGATTCTTATGATCGTCGTTTTTATCGGGCTGATGATGGCGGGTTTGGTCATGGCGGCGATGGTGTTGTATAAAGAAGCCCGGATGTCATTGATGCATTTATCCCGCATCGGGCAGCAGCTGTATATGGTCGAACGGGAACTGTATGGCCGGTTACAGCTTATTTTCCCCGGGGTGGATACGGACGGTTCCCGTCTGTTGTGGTTGCGGGAATCATTGGACCATGTGATGCGTTATTTGGTCAACGGAGGACTGAATCTGGTCTCTCTTTTGCCCCGTTTTCTGGTCTGGATCGGCCTGGGGGGCATCACGGCTTACTTTTTCATGCGGGACAAAAAGGAACTTTCAGCCTTTTACGTTTCGCTGGTTCCCCGAAACTGGCAGACGTATCTGCTGCCGTTGAGGGCGGAGATGGTGGAAGGGTTGGCCCGGTTTGTTCGCACCGAATGTCTTTTGGTTCTTTATACTGCAGCAGTGACGGGGATCGTTTTTACGTTGCTGGGATGGCCGGGCGCATGGGCCTACGGCGTATTGGCCGGATGCTTCGATATTATTCCGGTGTTGGGCCCGGGGTTCGTTTATATACCGGCCGTCGGAATCGCCCTCTTGTTCCGAGAGTATCAGGGTGCCCTGGGGTGTGTCATCGGATATTTTCTGTTATTGGCCAGCAGGCAATGGATTGAAGTCAAACTGTTGGGAAGCAACTTACAGCTTCATCCGCTGTTGGTGATGATTACGGTGTATGTAGGGATGCAACTCTTCGGATTCACCGGCGTCTTTTTCGGCCCGTTGCTCCTGGTTATGCTGCGGGGATCATATCGGGTGTTTCGGAACGTTTGGGCTGCTGGGGATTAGGTTCTGGCTTCTAGGTAATGGGTTAAGGCGTGAAGCGCTGTGCACGGTGTACTTATCTCATGTGAATGAGCCAACTTGAAAGTGGGAAGCAGGCGATAGTGTTGCGGAAGAAGATTGCGATTTTAGGATCGACCGGCTCCATCGGAAAGCAGACCTTGGAGGTGGTTCGACAGTTTCCTGAGGAATTTTCGGTGGTGGCTTTGGCTGCCGGAAGCCAGGTGGAGCTCCTGGCGGAGCAAGTTAGAGAATGGAAGCCCCAATATGTGGCCATAGGGGATTCGCGTTTGGAGGATGCTTTGCGAAATGCTCTGGCCGGTATGGATGTGACCGTTTTCAGCGGGACCCAAGGCCTGGTGGAATTGGCTACGTTGCCTGAGGCGGATATCGTAGTTTCCGCGGTGGTCGGCGCTGTTGGGATTGAGCCGACGATGGCCGCGGTCCGGGCGGGAAAGCGGATCGCATTGGCCAATAAGGAAACATTGGTGGCAGCCGGGTCCATTATTATGCCGGCATTGGCAAAGCACCGGGCGGAGTTGATACCGGTGGACAGTGAACACAGTGCCATCTTTCAATGCCTGGAAGGGCGAAAATCCGGCGATGTGGCCCGGATTATTTTGACCGCCTCCGGCGGCCCCTTCCGCAATTACCGGCCGGAACAGTTGGAAGAAGTTTCGGTGGCCGATGCCTTGAAACATCCCAATTGGAATATGGGCGGGAAAATCACCATCGATTCGGCAACGATGTTTAATAAGGGATTGGAAATCATCGAGGCTCATTGGCTGTTTGGTATGGCCTATGAACGCATCGCTGTAGTAATCCATCCGGAGAGCATCGTCCATTCCATGGTGGAATTGGCGGACGGTTCGGTCATAGCCCAATTGGGCCTTTGCGATATGAAACTCCCCATCCAATTGGCCCTTACCTATCCGGAACGCCGGGGAAGCACTTTTCCGAAACTGGATGTGACCATGGGGATGCAACTGCATTTCCAACCGGTCAACCATCGGCTGTTTCCTGCGGTTGAATTGGCTTATCAAGCCGGCATGATCGGCGGGAGCTTGCCGGCGGCGATTAATGCGGCCAATGAAGTGGCAGTGGCCGCCTTCCTGCAAGGGCGGATTAAATTCACGCGAATTATCGGTATTGTTTCGGAAATCTTTGGATATCATCAAAAAGAAAGTTTTTCGAAAACTCCGGATTTACATGAGATTTTGGCAGTGGACGCATGGGCCAGGGAGCGGGCCCGTGTGCTTTTGGCATAGATTATACAGGGATGGAACCTGCTCTTCGGAGCGAGGGACTGATCCGATGCGAAGGAGGGATAGGATTGGGAATTATCCATTCAATTTGGCAAACTTTATTGATATTAAGCTTATTGGTGGTCGTCCATGAATTCGGCCATTTTATCACCGCCCGCATGTTCGGGGTTAAAGTGTACGAGTTTGCCGTCGGTTTTGGGCCGGTGCTTTGGAAAACGGAACACAAGGGCATACAATATTCCATCCGTTGGATTTTGCTGGGCGGGTTTTGCAAAATTGCCGGGATGGACATCGCATTGGAGGGGGAAGAGAAAGACGAGGAGCCCCTTCGCCCGGAGGAATCTTTCAATTTCTTGGCCTTATGGAAGAAAATCGTGGTGATCGCCGCCGGGCCCATTTTCAATTTGGTCCTGGCCATTGTGTTGGTGTTCTGTATGGCTGCTTTTGTCGGACTTCCCGACAGTCTTCGGGATGATGCGCCCATTGTGGAACAGGCCTTGCCCGGCTCACCGGCTTTTGACGCCGGGGTTAGGCCCGGAGACCGGATCGTTGCCATCAATGATCAACCGGTCAACCGGTGGCAGGATATCTCCGCATTGGTCCAAAAATATGGCGATAAACCCTTAACCGTGAAGCTGGTTCGGGATAATCAGACGTTGACCAAAACCATTACCCCCATGTATAACGAACTGGAGAAACGCTATATTATCGGGATCAATCCGGTGAGCGAATTTAAACGGACCTCCGTCGGGGAGGCTGTTAAAATCGCTTTAAAATTCCCGTGGGGTTTCACGGAGAGCGTCATCAAGACCTTTCAATTGATGTTTACCGGTAAATTGGGAGGTGCCGGCCTGATGGGGCCCATCGGCATGATCTCCATTGTGGAACAGAATGCCAATTTACCGCTCTATTATACGCTTTATTGGGTCGTCCAGATCTCCATGTTCTTGTTTCTCTTTAACATGTTGCCGTTGCCCTTGCCTTTGCTGGACGGCGGTTGGATCGTGATTCTGTTGATTGAACGGTTGCTCCGGCGGGAGTTTACCCCGGAACAAAAGGCGGCAGCCCAGATGTTCGGCATGGTGGCCGTATTGTTGCTGGGAGCGTTTATCGCTTACGGAGATATATTACGATTTGTGAAACGGTTTTTTGGAGGATAAGGTTAGATGGCTGGCAGAATGAAACGGATTTGGGCGGATCCCAACCGGGAGGGGAGAAAAACCGGCAGAGCCGGGGCCCGATATTGTTCCCGGTGCGGCAATTCGGTGCGGAAATTTCGGATTTTAAAATCGGTGAATCTTTGCGAACTCTGTGTCAAGGAACTGGAGGCCAAACGGGACGGAAAATTCAGCTGCCGGGGGTGTGGCAAGGTTGCGCCCCAGGAGATACGGGAGCATCACGGCTACTGCAGCCAATGTATTTGTCCCGCCTGCGGCCGCCCGGATCCGGCCGGTGTCCGGAAGACCGGGATGTGTTCCAACTGCGCTTCGGTCATCGGAGACTTTTGCCGGGTTTGCGGCAAGGAAGCTGCCGCCCAGGTGCGGAAAAACCGGGGCTTATGCAATGAATGCCAGAAAAAACTGTCGTAAGGCAGTTTTTTTATTGAGCGGATCCGCGAAAAATATGGCTAAACCTTTCTTAACAATGTTTAGGAACAATGGTATAATTTTATATATTGCGGATGAGGGGATGCGACGATGCAGACGTTATGCAAAACCCGTCAGGTGAAAGTGGGTTCCGTATTGATTGGGGGAGGGGCCCCGGTTGCGGTCCAGTCCATGACCAATACGGATACCCGGGATTTCGAGGCGACGCTGGCCCAGATACGGGCATTGGCCGAGGCCGGTTGTGAGATTGTCCGGTTGGCCGTACCGGATCGGGAAGCTGCGGCCAATCTGGCGGAATTGGTTAAACAGGCTCCGGTTCCCCTGGTGGCCGATATTCATTTCGATTACCAACTGGCGTTGATGGCGATTGACGCCGGTATCAGTAAGCTTCGGATCAATCCGGGCAATATCGGCGGCAAAGAAAAAGTGAAGGCGGTTGTCTCCCGGGCCAAAGCCTGCGGAGTTCCCATCCGGGTCGGTGTGAACGCCGGTTCGCTGGAGAAGGAACTCTTGGCCAAATACGGCGGTCCGACGGCTGCGGCGATGGTGGAAAGCGCCATGAAGCATGTTCGGTTATTGGAGGACGAGGATTTTACCGATATCGTAATTTCGTTGAAAGCGTCATCCGTCCCCAAGACGGTTGAAGCTTACCGGGAGCTGGTGCGGCAGACCGATTATCCGTTGCATATCGGGATTACTGAGGCCGGGACCTGGTATAGCGGGTCCATTCGTTCAGCGGTAGGATTGGGTATTTTGTTGGCGGAAGGCATTGGAGATACATTGCGGGTTTCGTTGACCGGCGATCCTCTCCGGGAAGTGGAAGTCGGCCAAAAGATATTGGAAGCATTGGAACTTCGGAGTTTCGGCGCTAAGGTAATCTCCTGTCCAACCTGCGGACGCTGTCAAATTGATTTGGAATCGTTGGCGTCCCAGGTGGAGGCGTTGGCTGCCGGAATTAAGAAACCGTTACGGATCGCTGTGATGGGGTGTGCCGTCAACGGCCCCGGAGAAGCCCGGGAAGCGGATGTGGGCGTGGCCGGCGGCCGGGGGGAAGGACTTATTTTCCGTCAGGGCGAAATTATCCGTAAAGTACCGGAGGATCAAATTATTACGGCATTAAAAGAAGAGCTGGAAAAATTGAAGGAGGTTCATTGATGCGCCAATCCATGTTGTTTGCGCCGACGTTGCGGGAGACGCCGGCTGAAGCGGAAATTGTCAGCCATAAATTAATGTTGAGAGCCGGGATGATCCGGAAATCGGCCGCCGGAATCTATACATATTTACCGTTGGCCCAACGGGTATTAAACAAGATTTCCCGGATTGTCCGGGAGGAGATGGACAGGGAAAACGGGCAGGAATTGGCCCTTCCCATCGTCCAGCCGGCTGAGATATGGAAAGAAAGCGGACGCTGGGATGTGTACGGCGACGAGATGTTCCGGCTGAAAGACCGGCATAATCGGGAGTTCTGTCTCGGCCCCACCCATGAAGAGATTATCACCACCATTGTGAAGAACGAAGTCCGGTCATACCGGGATTTACCACTCAGGCTTTATCAGATTCAAAACAAATACCGGGATGAGATCCGTCCCCGGTTCGGTTTGATGCGCGGCAGGGAATTTATTATGAAAGACCTGTACTCCTTCGACGTGGACGAAGCCGGCCTGGAAGAGAGCTATCAGGCGATGTACCGAGCGTATAACCGGATTTTCAGCCGCTGTGGGCTGAAATTCCGTCCGGTGGAAGCCGATTCCGGCGCCATCGGCGGCAATTCCAGTCAAGAATTTATGGTATTGGCCGAAGCCGGAGAGGCGTTGATTTTATATTGCGACAGTTGCAGTTATGCCGCCAATGTGGAGAAGGCCGTTTCTGTGGTTTCCCAGGCGGCGACGGGCCAGGAGATGAAAGCCATGGCGAAGGTGGCTACTCCGGACCAAAAAACCATCGAAGAAGTCTGTTCATTTTTGCAAATTGCTCCTGAACAAACGGTTAAAACCTTGTTTTACGGAACGGATTCCGGGTATGTGGCGGTGCTGGTCCGGGGTTCCGATCAAGTTAACGAAATTAAGCTGGGAAATATCGTCGGAGGCAATAAATTGTATCTGGCCTCTCCCGAAGAAGTCCAGGAAGTATTCGGGCTGCCTGTGGGATATGTGGGGCCCATCGGATTGGATCCGGCCAAAGTGCGGATCCTGGCGGATAACCTGGTTGAAGGGATGCATCAGGTGGTGGTCGGCGCCAACGAAGCCGGTTTCCATTATCAATATGTGGAACCCCAACGGGATTTTCCGAAGGTCGAATATGCGGATCTCAGGACGGCCCGCGCCGGGGAACAGTGCCCTCATTGCAAAGGCCGTTTGTCCGAAGCCCGCGGTATCGAAGTGGGACAAATTTTCAAATTGGGGACCAAATACAGTAAAGCGTTGGGTGCTAATTTCCTGGATGAGAAGGGCCAAATCATGCCGATAATTATGGGGTGTTACGGTATTGGCATCAGTCGGACCATGGCTGCTGCCATCGAACAAAATTATGACGAAAACGGCATCAAATGGCCGATGGCCATCGCGCCTTTCCACGTCCATCTGGTTCCGGTCAGCGCGGATCAATTGCCGGTTGCTGAAGAACTTTATCGGGAACTGACGGCGGAAGGCGTCGAAGTCTTATTGGATGACCGAAACGAACGCCCCGGCGTGAAATTTAAAGATGCCGACCTGATCGGGATTCCCGTACGGATTACCGTGGGGCCGAAAGGGTTGGCCCAGGGCGAGGTGGAAGTCCGTTTCCGCCAGACCGGCGAGGAGGTCCGCTGGTCTGTGGGAGAGGTGGCCCGGAAGGCGAAGGAGTTCGTCCAAGCCGCTCTGGAAGCCAGTGAAGCCCAAGCGGATTTGATGAGCAGGAAATGATGGTGCGCGTTGCGTTAAAACGTATGAGGTGAACGTTTCAATGGCCGACCAGTATGTTTTAAAACCGGATAACCGTTCGTTGAAAGCAATAAAGGGGATTGAACAAGTCTCCTTTTCTTTTCCGATTCAACCCATATTGGAAGAAGGGGTGATCTCGGAGATACTCGTCAATACCAAGGAAGCGCTCTGGGAGATCACTTTATTGCTAAAAAAAAGGTTGTCCGAAAGTGAAAAGGCGGAGTTGGAAAATGTTTTGGCTTCTTTGGTATTGGGCCTTTCCAAAGTCCGGCTGAAGATCGTGACCCCCGATGATCTGCCGCCTTTTGAGGAACGGTTGGCCCGCCACTGGGAACGGTTTGTGGCGACGGTCTCCAAAAGACACAGTGGGGTGAACGGGTGGCTGACAGAGGCCAAATATGAGGTCTTGGGAGATCATACCGTCGAAGTCCAAGTGCGTAATAAAGCCGGCATAGAGTATTTGGAGCGCCGCAGGGAAGATTTGGAAGAGATATTGAAGGAGATGCTTCTGGAGGAAGTCAGGCTCCATTTTACCTTGGGTGACTATGAAGAGAAAATTATCGAGGAAGAATTGTTACGGGAGAAGGAAGAGGAAGCTTATTTTCAGGCCTTGATGTCCAGTGCGCCGGGGAAGAAACCGTCGGGCGCCAAAGGAGCGGCGGGAAGCGAATCGGATGTGATTTATGGCAAACGGATCAAGGGAGAGTCCGTTCCCATTAAGCAATTGGCCGAAGAAGGGGAGACGGTGGTCATCACCGGCGAGATCTTCCGGTTTGAAACCCGTGTCGCCAAAAACGGGAAAAAGTTTTATCTGGGCGATATTACCGATTATACCGATTCCATCAGTTTTAAAGTATTCCCTCGTAAAGGCGAACCTTTGGACGAGCTGCTCCAGGAAGGCAAATGGGTGAAGATGGAGGGCGAGCTCCAAATGGACCCCTTCATCCGGGAGCTGAGTCTGACGGTGAACCACATTAATGTGGCCAGTCCCGTGGAGCGGGTGGACAATGCGCCGGAGAAACGGATCGAACTCCATCTGCATACGAAGATGAGCGCCATGGATGCGGTGGTGGATGTGGCGGATGCCATTAAACAAGCAGCCAAATGGGGCCATCCGGCCATTGCCATCACGGATCACGGTGTGGTCCATTCCTTCCCGGAAGTTATGAGTGTCGCCAAAAAGGTCGGCATCAAAGTGATCTACGGCATGGAAGGGTACCTGGTGGACGACGGGGTTCCCATCGTGGTGGGGGCCACGGAAGAACGGATCGAAGATGCGGTTTTTGTCGTATTTGACATTGAAACCACCGGTTTTAACCCGCAAAAAGAGGACTTGCTGGAGATTGGTGCTGTCAAATACAAACGCGGTGAAAAAATCGGCGAGTTTCACCGTCTCATACGGCCGACCAAAGAGATCTCCGAAGAAATCCAGAAACTGACCGGGATTACTCCGGAGATGGTGGCGGATGCGGCGGCACCGGAAGAAGTGCTGGCGGCGTTTATGGAGTTTTGCAAAGGTGCCGTTTTGGTGGCCCATAATGCCCGGTTTGACGTAGGCTTTATCACTGCAAAGCATCAGCAGTTTTATAACGAAAAGATTCAACCGGTTTATCTGGATACGTTGGGGTTGGCCCGGTCCGTGTGGCCGCATTTCAAGAGTTATCGACTGAATCATGTGGCAAAGGAATTGGGGATTAAACTTTTGCATCATCATCGGGCCGGCGATGATGCCGAATGTGCTGCGCAAATTTTATTAAAGGCATTGGAGAAAATCGCCGACCGGCCCTTTGAACGCCTGGCCGATCTCAACCAATTGGTCAAAGAGGCCAATGTGGAACACTTGCGGACCAATCATGTGATTTTGCTGGTTAAAAGCCAAATCGGCATGAAACATCTGTATCGGCTGGTCTCCGATTCCCATATTCATTATTTTCACCGGCATCCCCGGATTCCCCGCTCTCTCTTGGTGGAACTCCGCGAAGGGTTGATTGTCGGCAGTGCCTGCGAGGCCGGCGAATTGTATCAGGCTATTTTGGACGGGGCGGATGACAGCAAATTGGAAGAAATTGCCGAGTTCTACGATTATTTGGAGATTCAGCCCATCGGCAACAATCAGTTCCTGATTGAGCAGGGCCGTGTCAAATCCGTGGAAGAGCTTCAGGATTATAACCGGAAAATCATCGAACTCGGCCACAAGCTCGGCAAGCCGGTCGTGGCCACCGGGGACGTTCATTTTCTCCATCCCCATGACGAAATTTATCGAAAAATATTGTTGATGGGACAAGGGTTTGAGGACGCGGACCGTCAGGCGCCCTTGTATTTGCGGACGACCGAAGAGATGTTGCAGGAATTCAGTTACCTCGGGGAGGAACTGGCCAGAAAGGTGGTCATCACCGACCCGGCCCGGATTTTGGAACAGATCGAGGATGTAACGCCGTTGCCGAACCAGTTCTGTCCGCCGGTTATTCCCGGGGCTGAAGAGGAGATCCGCGCCATGGCATATACCCGGGCGAAAGAGTTGTATGGCGATCCTTTGCCCAAGTTGGTGGAAGACCGGTTGGAATGGGAGCTGAAAGGCATTATCGGCCATGGGTATGCGGTGCTGTACCTGACTGCCCAGAAACTGGTGAAAAAGTCGCTGGATGACGGGTATTTGGTGGGTTCGCGGGGGTCCGTTGGTTCCTCTTTTGTGGCCACCATGTGCAATATTACCGAAGTGAATCCGTTGCCCGCCCATTACCGGTGCCCCAATTGTAAATACAGCGAGTTTATGGAAACCGGATCCATTGCTTCCGGTTACGATCTACCCGATAAAGATTGCCCGCGCTGCGGTCATCCGTTGATTAAGGACGGGCAGGATATTCCTTTCGCCACCTTTATGGGCTTTGAAGGCGACAAGGAACCCGATATTGACTTGAATTTCTCCGGCGAATATCAGCCGGTGATCCATAAATATACCGAGGAATTATTCGGCAAAGGTTATGTCTTCCGTGCGGGAACCGTCACCGGGCTGGCGGAAAAGACGGCCTTCGGATTTGTCAAAGGCTATGCTGAAGAAAAAGGGATTCGGCTGCGCCAGGCCGAGATGAACCGCTTGGTCAGAGGATGTACCGGCGTGCGCCGGTCCACTGGCCAGCATCCGGGCGGCTTGTATGTTGTCCCCAAGGATCAGGAGATCTATAATTTCACCCCTATCCAGTACCCGGCCAATGATAAAAAGGCGGAGTGGATTACCACCCATTTCGATTATCACGGCGCCTTGGAAGGCCGCTTGGTGAAGCTGGATATCCTGGGGCATGACGATCCGACGGTCATCCGGATGTTGCATGATCTGACCGGGATCGATCCTCGGACGGTTCCCATGGGAGATCCGCAGACCATGAAAATCTTCTCCTCCATTGAGCCTTTGGGAATCACTCCGGAACAGATGGGCTTCGATCTGGGGACTCTGGGCATTCCGGAGTTCGGTACCGGTTTTGTCCGGCAAATGCTGGAGGAGACCCGGCCAACCACCTTTGCCGAGCTGGTGTTCATCTCCGGTTTATCCCACGGGACCAATGTGTGGCTGGGAAATGCCCAGGATTTGATCAAGAGCGGGACGGCGAAACTTTCCGAAGTTATCTCTACGCGCGACGATATTATGAACTATTTGATCTATAAAGGCCTGCCTCCGAAAACGGCCTTTAAGATCATGGAGCGGGTCCGTAAAGGCAAGGGCCTGGACGAAGAAGAAATTCAGATCATGAAGGAACACGGCGTTCCTGACTGGTATATCGATTCGTGCCTGAAGATTAAGTATATGTTCCCGAAAGCCCATGCCGTCGCTTACGTGATGATGGCTTTCCGGATCGCCTGGTTCAAGGTGAATTATCCCGAAGCGTATTATGCCACTTATTTCAGTGTCCGGGCGGATGAGTTCGATGCGGACATCGTGGTGGGCGGTCTGGAGGCTGTCAAGAGTTATCGGGAGCAGATCCGGCAGAAAGGTAATGATGCCACGCAGAAAGAGAAGAACCTGGATGTGATCCTGGAGATGGTGGTGGAAGCCATGCTCCGGGGGATCCGTTTCCTTCGTGTGGATATTTATAAGTCCCATCCCAACCGGTTCCTCATCACTCCCGACGGGTTATTGCCGCCGCTGGCTTCCCTGCAGGGGCTGGGAGAGAATGCGGCGAAAGCCATCGCTGCAGCCAGGGAAGAAGGAAAGTTCCGGTCCATTGAGGACTTGAAGACCAGGGCCCGGTTGACGTCGGCCGTGATCGAAGTGCTTCAGAAGCACGGGTGCCTTGAGGGAATGACGGAAACGGATCAGTTGGCTTTGTTTTAACAAGCTTGATTCACTAAGTTCAAAAGCTACGGGATATAAAGTTCCGTAGTTTTTCGTTTTATTAATCTATCTTCATACTGCTTTTGTAGTTTTTATCAAAATCCGAGTTTGGAAATGTGGTACCATGGAGACGATCAA
>JAKOSX010000205.1 GCA_029776595.1 Bacillota bacterium
AACCGGGTCAGTCTCCGACGGATATTTCCGGAACAGGACAAAAATTAACAGAAAATACCATCAAAAAAGATGACGAATCGACACAACTTTATTTACAGGTTATGATATTTTGAAAAAGCATGAATCAAATTGCCGTCTGAACGTATATTCGAAGAATATGCATGTTATTTATGAAGGAATGAAGGGACTTCCGGTATGCCCGTCTCCCGGGGAGGGGGAACCGGTCTCGGAAGAGCGGCCAGCCCTCCTTGGGCGGTTTCCCGGAATTCTTCCGGTAGTCGCCTGCCCACTTTCCCCATGGTTTCGATCACCTGATCGGCGGTAAACAGGCTGGTTAGTCCGGCCAAGGCCATTTCAGCGGCTGCAACTGCGTTGAGTGCTCCCAGTGCATTCCGTTTGACACACGGGATTTCCACCAAGCCGCCGACAGGATCGCAGATCAATCCCATGAGGTTCTTTAAGGCAAAAGCGACTGCGTGACCTGACTGCTCGGGATTCCCGCCGGCCATTTCGACCAACGCTCCGGCGGCCATGGCTGAAGCTGAACCGATTTCAGCCTGGCAACCGCCTTGAGCCCCTGAAATGGTCGCTTTCTTTTCGATGACCATGCCGATACCTCCGGCCGTAAAAAAGGCCGGTATCATAAGGGTATCCGGCATGTTTTTTTTCCGGGCGATACTGAAGAGAACGGCGGGGAGTACGCCGCAGGAGCCGGCGGTTGGTGCGGCTACAATCCGGCCCATGCAGGCATTGACCTCCGGGATGGCCATGGCATACGCTAAAAGTTGGGTGAGATCAGGGGATAACAGGGAACGGCCTTGGGCTGAATATTGCAGCAGCCGGTAAGCGCTGCCGTCAATATATCCGCTCCGGGAATGCTGGGGGCTGTTCAGGCCCTTTTCCAAAGCTTCCCGCATAATGTGAATCCGGTACGCCATTCGTTCTTTTAAAGACGCTATATGTTGGCCGGTTTCGCGGCTTTCATCTTCCATGAAGATTTGTGAAAGGGGTTTGCCTTCTGCCATGGCTCTGTCGATAAAATGGCTTAGACTCATATTCTTCATCAGCGTTCCAATACGACTCCTTCAGTCTTTGATGATTTTCGGAATAAACCGGACGTCGAAGATGTTTTGGAAGCCTTTTAACGTTTCCAGCAGCTTCACGTGGGGTGTTTGATCCAGTTCAATGCACATCAGGGCATCACCCTCCCGATGAGTCCGGTAAACTTTCATGGCGGCGATGTTCAGCCCATCTTTGGCCAGCTCTCCGGTGACTTTGGCAACAACTCCGGGATGATCTTGATGCACCAGGATGAGGGTGGGATAAATGCCGTTTAAGTCCACAGGAAAATGGTTTAAGCGCCAAACGGAAATTTTGCCGCCTCCCAGCGAACTACCGTCAATGGATACGGTATGGGATGGGGAACAAAGCGTAATCCGGGCAGAGTTGGGATGGACATCTCCCAGGTCAATAGGGTTAAACTGATAGGTTAAACGACAGGCGGCAGCCAACCGGCAGGCGTCGGGGATGCGTTCGTCGTCGGGCGCCAGCCCCAAAATTCCGGCAAGGAGCGCCAAACGGGTTCCGTGACCTTCGCCGGTATAATGGAAGGAACCGTGGAGACGGATATCGGCTTGGACGGGTACTTCGTCCAACAGTGCCCGGGCAAAAAGGCCCAAATGGACCGCGCCTGCCGTATGGGAACTGGAAGGCCCGACCATGACCGGGCCGATGATATCGAAAATACCGATGGGCAACGCTCCTTTGCGGATGGCGATGCGTGAGGCCAACCGCTTTTTTTATTAGATTTATATCAATTTTAAGGTTTCCAGAATTTTTGAAAAAATAAACAAAAAAAGGTTAACCTCAGGGGATGGAGGAAATTGGCATCTTCCGGCGAAAAAAATGGTAATACTGTTGCGGGGAGATGTCATGGAACGACGTTGGGTTTGGTGGTCGCTTGCGGCTGTATCATTGCTTTTAATATTAACTTTTTTCCTGGGACGGAACGGAATAGCCGGTTATCTGGCGGAACGTTGGATCGTCCGTACGCTGGGAGTCACCGCCGTGATGAGCGATGTACGCGCCGGATGGGGATTTGAACGGATCGAAATCGACCACTTGACGGTCCACGAGCCGGAGGAAACAGAATGGGCGACCCAGGTGGCATCCGTCACCGGAGAGATGGCTCCGTTTGGCCTTTTCAGGGGCACTCTTCATTTCCGCACAGTGAATTTGACGATCACGGAAGCCGTTGTCAGCCGGGATGATCGGCAGTTTAAACTGTTGCATTTGGCTCCGTTACAGCCTGCGGAATGCAAAATTGACCGGTTGGATTGGTCGTTGGAACGGGTGAAGCTCATCGATGTCCGGGCCAATCCGCCTCGGGTGCGGACCATACCTGTCCGTTTGAAACGGAGCGATACCGGGATAGAGTCGCTGCAACAGTTGGAAAAATTGCTGCTGGATACCATCGTTAAAACCGGCGCTTTCCATGAGACGGAAAAAACGGAGAAAAACAAGGGAAACGGCGAAAGCGGCGGAGGACAATTTCAAAGCGGACTGAAACGGGCAACCGATAAAGTCAAGGCATTTTTTAGGAAAACGTTTAAAAAAGAATGATTCATCTGTATAATAATAATCTGGAAATTTCGAATTTCCTGAGGATTGGTCAGATGACGGATGGGAGTTGAGCGAATGAAGCGAATTATTCTGACCGGCGGCGGAACGGCCGGGCATGTGATGCCCAATTTGGCTTTGGTGCCGGAGTTGCGCCGTAACGGTTGGGAGATCGAGTATATTGGCAGTTATACAGGGATTGAAAGGGAATTAGTGATGGAAGCCGGGATTCCCTATCATCCTATCGCCACCGGAAAATTTCGCCGTTATTTTTCGGTCAAAAATTTCACCGATCCTTTTCGGGTGTTGCAGGGGTTGGGGCAGGCAGTCGCGTTGATTCGCAAGCTCCGTCCGGATATCGTCTTCTCCAAAGGCGGTTTTGTGTCGGTACCGGTGGTGGTGGGTGCCTGGCTCAACCGGGTTCCGGTCATTCTTCATGAATCCGATCTGACGCCGGGATTGGCTAACCGTTTGTCACTGCCGTTCGCGACGGCTATTTGCGCCACCTTTCCGGAGACGTTGGCCCATCTGCCGACGGGAAAGACCCATTTAACCGGAAATCCGATTCGGGCCGAATTGTTAAGCGGTTCCAAGGAAAAAGGGATGGAAATATGTGGATTTGATTCTGCCAAGCCGGTGTTGGCGGTCCTGGGAGGCAGTCTGGGTTCGGTCACCATCAATCAAGTCGTTCGGGCCGTTCTTCCTGAACTTTTAAAGCGGTTTCAGGTGGTCCATATATGCGGAAAAGGTCATTTGGATCCAGCGGCCCAACGGCCGGGGTACCGTCAATTTGAATTTGTCACTCAGGAGTTGCCCCATCTTTTGGCGTTGGCGGATATCTGCATTTCCCGGGCGGGTTCCAATTTTATCTTCGAATTGTTGGCGTTGAAAAAACCGGCGCTGTTGATCCCATTGTCGAAAGCAGCAAGCCGCGGAGACCAAATCTTAAATGCCCGTTCCTTTGCCAAGCAGGGCTTCAGTGCGGTATTGCTTGAGGAGGAATTATCCGGTGAACGGCTGCTTTCCAAGGTCGATGAACTTTACAGGGAGCGACAAGCATATATTGAAAAGATGGCCTCCAGTCCATTGAATGACGCCACTGCCACTGTGCTTCGCTTAATCGATGCATTGGGGACAAAAGGAATAAACGTATAAGTTGTTAGCGGATGGGCGACGCCATGAAGTCCATTTCGAACCTGAAAGCGGGTGATATCCTGAAAATCGGGATGCTTGACGAATTGCGGGAGTGCTTACCGGCATCTCCCGGAATCAGCGGGAAACAAGATTATCACAATGCGGCTGTTATGGTGTTGTTGATTCCGGTCCGTGATGAATATCATATTGTATTCGAACGGCGGACGGCCAATATTCCGCAGGGAGACGAGATTTGTCTCCCCGGTGGCAGTGTGGATCCGGACCAAGACGAGACGCCGGAGAGGACGGCCATCCGGGAAACCGGAGAGGAATTGGGAATACCGGAAACGGCCATCCAAGTTATCGGGCGGTTGGATACCGTGGTGGCTTTAATGGGCACAACGGTCGATGTGGTGGTCGGTACGGCCGAATTGGGAGTGGATGCCATGCGGATCAACCGGGAAGAAGTGGCCAAAGTATTTACATTGCCGGTTCGTTATTTCGTGGAACATCCTCCCGAAGAGTATCAGGTGATGGTGACTTTACACCCGTCGTGTCTGGACCCGAAAAGCGGCAAAGAGATTTGTCTCCTGCCGTCGGTGGAATTGGGCTTGGGTGAGCGCTATTATCGGCCTTGGGGCGGTTATCGTGCCAAAGTTTATGTTTACCGGACGGAACATGGGGTTATCTGGGGAATTACGGCCCGGATTATCAATGATTTGGTCAGGCGATGGACTGCCCGGCTAAAATAACGGAAACGGAGGAACAAAAAGATGAAACATATTGAAATTCCTGTGGACACGTTAAATCTGGATGTATTTCAGTTCTGGAAAGATTCGTTGTTGCTGACTGCCGGCGAAAATGGGCCGGGACGGTTTAATGCAATGACTGTAGGGTGGGGTAGCCTTGGATTGATGTGGGGTATGCCCGTGGCGATGGTGGTTGTGCGTCCCAGCCGTTACACGTATGAGTTTATGGAAAAAAGCCCTTCATTTACGATTGCTGCATTCGATGCCCGGTATAAGGGAGTGTTGGCCCTTATGGGTTCCAAATCCGGGCGAGATCTGGATAAAGTGGCTGCGGCAGGGCTCACTCCCCTTCCATCCCTGAAGGTGAGTGCTCCGGCATTTGCGGAAGCCCGCTTGATCCTGGAATGCGAGAAGATTTACGCGGACGATCTAAATCAGGATACCATGGATCCGGAGGCTCTAAAACACTATCCCAAGGGCGATTTCCACCGGATCTACCTGGGCCGGGTAGTGGCTGTAAGGCAGTTGGAGGAATAGGTACTGGGTTAGGAGACAGGAGCTTAATAAATAGTTAAACTATGCACTGTGCACCAGTATCACAACGAAAATGAAAGGATCTTGAATGATGGACAAGTTATTTGATATCTCTGGACGGATCATTTTGATTACCGGTTCCAGTCAGGGGATTGGGCTTAGTCTGGCGCGGGGGTTTGCCCGCAACGGCGCTAAAGTCATTCTTAACGGAAGGGATCCCGCTAAGCTTCAGCAGGTGGTTGGCACATTAAAAGACGAAGGATTCGATGTGACGGGTTATGCTTTTGATGTGTCCAATCAGGCGGCAGTGGTGGAAACCGTGGATGCCATTGAACGGGACGTAGGGCCTATTGCGGTTTTGGTGAACAATGCCGGCATTCACCGCCGGGCTCCTTTTGAAACCATGTCTTTGTCCGACTGGC
>JAKOSX010000206.1 GCA_029776595.1 Bacillota bacterium
CGATTATTGGAATTTTTCCAATAAGGCAAAGCTGAAAAGGTGCGGTAAGAGCGCACCAGCGGTCGAGGAATCGGCCGGCTTGGAAAACCCCATCCGGAGCAAGACCAAATAGGGGAGAGATAAAGTGGCCCGCTTTTCTCCCGGGTTGGTCGCTAGAGGCATCAGGCAACTGATGTCCGAGATAAATGGTTACCGCCCGTTACGGGTACAGAACTCGGCTTATAGAGACAGTTAAATGATAATTATGAAAAAGGCCCGCTAAAAGCGGGCTTTTTTCATTTCGAAAAAGGAATCTGGAGAAAGACGGTGAATTGAGTAATGTCAAAATTTACTAGGGAGTGATCGGTTTTGGCATACCAGGGGATAAAACGATGGATAGCCATTGTCCTTTTGCTGGGATTATTGGTGGTACCGGTTTTTGCGGAAGATAATGCCCAATTGTCGCTGATCAGCGTCAAAAATTACAGCGGCGTTGATTCGGTGAGCGGACGAAATTTGGAGGACGCAGTCAATGATCTGGTTAGTGAAGAATTTCGTAAATTTTTAAAAGACGGTTACAGAGGACGAAAGGCGACCCATGATCTGATCAAAAAGGCCGATTTAGGAGTTTATTATGAAGCGGAAAACTTGTGTACCAATGATGAACTGGTTGCCATCGGACGTAAGATCGGCAGCACGGAATTGGGAATTTTGGAGATTAACGGATACAATGAAATTAAGCGTGAAAAATCCGGAAAGAGTTACCAACTGTTGTTGGGATTGAAGGTTTTAAACTGTGACACCGGTGAAGAACAATATTACATTTCCGAAGGTTTGAGCGAAAAAAGCCGGGACGATGCTTTTTCCAAAGCAGTCCGACAACTGGCAGGGGCTTATCTCGGTAAAGAAGTTGTTTCCGAAGAAAGAAGTCTACGGGATGAAAATGTCCCGGTAATCGGACATTTGACCAGCAAAGCTTATCATTTGACCCAATGCAATCATCTGCCCAGAAAAGACTTGCAAGTACCTTTGAACTCCCGAAAAGAAGCGGAACAAAATGAATATCGTCCCTGTCCGGTATGTTTTCCTCCGTATCGAAACTGTGTCAACAGCGACCGCCAACTGGAGGAAACCCTGGGCGCCGAAGCGTGCGGTACATTGGAATATTATTATCGGCTGTCGGACAATCCTGAACTTATCGCCAGGCTAAGGAAGATTGCCGCACCCATCGTTGCTGATTCTATGCGAAAACATATGGATATCAAATTCCGGATCTTGGAGACGGATGAAATCAATGCTTTTGCTGCACCGAATGGGTATATCTATTTCACTCAAGGTCTTCTGGATGTGTTGGAGACTGACGATGAGATCGCTTTCGTCATCGCCCATGAACTGGGGCATATTGAAAAGAAACATGCGGTGATCAACTACAAGAGAGCTCAGGCACTGTCGTTGTTTGCTGCAATCTTAATTGCCGGTACATCCAACAACTCGAGTGATCAGGCGAAGGCATCCCTGTTTGCGACGGTGATGGCCAATATCATCATGAAAGGATACTCCAGGGATCAAGAGAAGGAAGCGGACGAAATGGCGTTAACTCATTTAAAACGGACCAATATGGACTATAATGCGTACAGGATCGTGATGGGGAAATTTATGGACTTGCGTCAAAATAAAGTAACAACTATAGAGAAAATTTTTTCAACTCATCCCTCTCCCGAGGAACGCATTGCTAACCTGGAGAAATATCTGTCGGCGTATGAAAGACTTATCTCAAAACTGTGATAAAACCTTCATAGCGAAGGAACCATCGCTTTGATGAGAAGGAAATCCCGGCGGATTTCCTTTTTTTATGTGTTACGGGATGGTTCTGGTAGTGCAGCGGTGATGCTGGAAAAATTGAAAATGGGCAGGATTAGGCGGGGTGACGA
>JAKOSX010000207.1 GCA_029776595.1 Bacillota bacterium
AAAGGCGGAACCTCATATATTAGAGTGGGGGTGCTGGTATGGCTGCTTCCACTTCATTGTGTACGGATAACCGGTTGATCCTTGTTACTGCTTTGATCTCGATCCTCATCGCCGATGACTTAAGCGCGGACCAATTGAATGTTTTGGGGGCTTTCCTTACCAGTATCGGGGATTTGCTGGCCTTGAAAGCCGCTCAGCTATCGGTTGCACCTCAAAAGAATATCAAACAGCAGATATGTGATTTGGAAGAGCAGATAAAGAAACTGAAGGAGAGTATCGGATAGACGAAAGACAGCCGGGGGAATGGCTGTTTTTCTTTTATCATGAGGCGCCCTCCTGCATTTTTGTGCAGGGTGCTAATTGTTTTCTAAAATCGTTGAAACGGATTTGTTTTTGTTTGGCCGCGGGCCCGCCATCCCTGGCGGGCCACTCTTATGTCCGGCTGACCTTGTGAAATCGAATTTAACGTATTAATGGTCATGATCTTCGATTGGCTTCGTCACATGGACTGTCCCATGCGGGTGTTGGGGCGGCGCATAGATGGAGTAGAGTTTTAAGGGGACCTGGCCGGTGTTCATCAAGTTGTGCCAGGTACCGGCGGGAATGATGATCGCGTCACCGCTGGTGACACAACGTTGATAATCCAACCGATCACGTTGGGAGCCCATCATCACCAACCCTTGACCTTGTTCAATGCGGAGAAATTGGTCAACCCCGGGATGGATTTCAAGGCCGATGTCTTCTCCTACATTGATGCTCATCAGGGTCAGCTGAAAATGGCTGCCGGTCCACAGGGCGGTACGGAAATTGGTATTGCATTTTGCAGCTTCATGGATATTGATGACGAACGGTTCCGGCCCGTAATCCCTGAGATATATATTTCCCGAAAGATAAGGGTGATACTGACAGGGATACGACGGGCAACAGTCGAAATGATATAAAGCGTTACCCCAATCATGATAAGGGTAACCGCCGTTCGGATCGTACATAGTGGATTCTCCCTTCTTAGGCTTTAGTACCATCATATGTCACAGCCGGTGGCTTTGACAGAAATTCATGGATACACGGCAGATCCGTCCGACAGGTTTAAAAGATTTGTTAGGAATGTAGGCGGATTTAATGGTATGATGGTTTTGAAAGCTATGTTACGATGAAAGGAGATTACGATGAATTCGCCCAGGACCTATCGTAACCCGGTCCACCGGGGGTTTTATCCCGATCCTTCCGTCATCCGGGTGGGAGACGATTATTATATGGTCAATTCCACCTTTCAATATTTCCCGGCCGTTGCCATTTCTCATTCCCGGGATTTGGTCCATTGGGAGACTATCGGGCATGCAATTACCAGCAATGATTATCTGGATATTTCGGACATTTACGACTCCCATGGGATTTGGGCGCCGGATATTTCCTACCATGACGGGGTGTTTTATATTTTTGCACCGCTACGGTTAAACGGCCTGGAACCGGGGAAGACGGTGATGCGGCGCCAGCTGGTGATGAAAGCCGAACGGCCGGAAGGGCCTTATTCCAAGCCTATCTGCCTTGAAGTGGATGATATTGACCCGTCCCATTTCGTGGATGATGACGGGACCCATTATTTGGTTATCGCGCCCGGAGTTACTCTCGTGAAATTGAGCGACGACTGCAGCCGGGTATTGAGCGAACCGGTAACGGTT